>CAJAXB010000027.1 GCA_903946795.1 uncultured Candidatus Saccharibacteria bacterium
CATGCCACATTCAAAAGTTAAAGAAGCTGTTGCTCAACTATTGCAGGCTAATAATTTCATCGATACTGTTTCAGTAAGCGATGCAACTATTGGTAAATCACTGCATGTCACTATCAATAATCCTGATCACAACGCACGTATCACTGAAATCAAGCGTCTTAGTACGCCGGGTCGCCGTTACTATGTAGCTGCGAAAGATATTCCAGCTGTAAAAAGCGGTCGTGGTCTCGTTATCGTATCTACTAGTAAAGGTATGATGACTGGCAAGGATGCAAAAGCTGCCGGTATCGGTGGTGAATTAATTTGTAAGGTATATTAAATATGAGTCGCGTAGGTAAATCACCAATCACAGTTCCATCAGGAGTTTCAGTAACAATTGCAGACGATGTAATTACTGTTTCCGGCTCAAAAGGCACACTCAGTCAATTCACAATGCCTGACATTACTGTCAAACAAGAAGAAAACCAAATCATCGTTACTCGAGCTATTGATGAGCCGAAAGTTCGTGCTAAGCATGGTCTTATGCGAGCGCTAATCAATAACATGGTAGAAGGTGTCACAAATGGCTTCAGTAAACAGCTTGAAATCAACGGTGTTGGTTTCCGTGTTGCTGCTCAAGGTACAAACCTGAAGTTTAATCTTGGCTTCTCTCATGACGTTATTTATGCACTTCCAGCAGGAATTACTGCGAACATTGAAGGTAACGTTGTTACTATCAGTGGTATCAGCCGTCAACAAGTTGGTCAGGTTGCAGCAGAAATTCGTGCATTAAAGAAGCCTGAGCCGTATAAGGGCAAGGGTATTAAGTATGTTGACGAGCGAATTATCCGTAAGTCAGGTAAGTCAGGTAAGGATAAATAATCATGAGTCAACTCGCACATAAACTACACAACCTAGCGCAGCGCAAAAAGCGCGTACGCTCAACAGTTATTGGTACAACAGAGCGACCACGTCTTTCTGTATTTATCAGTAACCGTCACATTGTTGCCCAGATCATTGATGATTCGAAAAAGAAGACTCTCGTTCATGTCAGCACAAATGGCAAGACTACTACTGGTACTATGACTGAAAAAGCAGCTGTTATTGGCACTGAAGTCGCCAAGAAGGCTAAGACTGCAAAGATTACTAAAGTTGTATTTGACCGTAATGGTAAGCTCTACCACGGACGCGTTCAGGCGTTAGCAGATGCAGCTCGTAAGAATGGACTGGAGTTCTAATATGCAGAATAATCAAAACAACGGCCGACCTGCAAAAGATCAGCCACAAGAAGAAAAACAATTCGACGAACGAATCCTCAATATCGACCGTGTTGCACGTGTTGTAAAAGGTGGACGACGCTTCCGTTTCCGCGCACTAGCTGTTGCTGGTGATCGCAAGAACAAAGTTGGTATTGGATCAGCAAAGGGTGCTGACGTAACCACTGCGGTAGCTAAAGCTATGGAAGTTGCAAAGAAAAACATGGTGACAGTTCACCTGTACAAAGAGACACTTCCACATGAAGCGTCTGCTAAGGTAGGCGGTGCACACATTCTTATTAAACCAGCAAGCCCAGGTACTGGTCTTATCGCTGGTGGTGTTGTTCGTACGGTTCTTGAAGTCGCTGGTGTACGTAATGCACTCAGTAAATCTCTTGGATCTACAAACAAAACAAACACTGCATACGCAACTCTCGAAGCACTACAAAGCATCGTTCCTGCAAAAGAATGGGTTACTACTAAGCACGAGGCAAAAACTGCAGTAAAGAAGACTGCTGCTAAAAAAGTTGCTGCAACTAAAAAGACTGCAGGAGAAAAATAATGAGCTATAACAACCTAGAACTTACTCCAAAGAAATCTACCAAACGTGTTGGTCGTGGTATCGCTGCTGGTCAAGGTAAAACAGCCGGCCGTGGTACTAAAGGTCAGAAATCTCGAACTGGTTTCAGCCGACGTCCAGGCTTCGAAGGTGGTCAAACACCGTTAGCACAACGATTTCCTAAATTAAAAGGTTTTAAATCTCACCGCACACCAGCAGAAGTTGTATATACTGGCGACCTCGATGCACTTGCTGCAAAAATTGATAACCACGTACTTGCAGACGCTGGCCTTGTCACATCTGCATTTACACGTGTAAAGATCGTCGTAAACGGTGACGTTACTAAGAAGCACACTGTGTCATTACAAGCTGCTAGCAAAACTGCAATAGCTGCTATCGAAAAAGCTGGTGGATCATTCACGAGCGTTGCTCAGGTTAAACGACCTGTCACAAGCAAAAAAGCTTAATAAAAAACACATCGATATTTTGTGTCGACCAAACTAAAGTACTGATATACTTCTTGTAGTACATTTGAGGGAAAAGATATATGAGTTGGAAGGTAATTATAGGATCATTAAAGAATGCAGATATGCGAAAGCGTATCTTAGCTGTGCTTGGAATGATTCTTGTTTTTCGTGTCTATGCGCATATTCCTGTACCACTTAGTGACCCCCAGACACTGAAACAAATTTTAGATAACGTCTTCAGTTCACAAAATTCTCCTCAATTATTCAGCTTTATTAACGTATTGTCAGGTGGAGCATTAGCGAACTTCTCAATTATGCTCGTTGGACTCGGTGCGTACATTAACGCTTCAATTATCATGCAACTTCTTACAAAAGCTATTCCTCAACTTGAAGCGCTGAACAAAGAAGGTGAATACGGAAGAAAGAAGATTAATCAGTATACGCGTATGCTCGCGCTTCCGCTTGCTATCATGCAGTCAATCGGTGCCATATATCTTGTTCGTCAATCTGCATCAAGTATCGGTGGTCTCGGCGACATTACTGCCAACACATCACCTATGCAATGGGTCTTAATGATTGCCGCACTTACTGGTGGCTCAATGATTCTCATGTGGCTAGGTGAACTTATTACAGAAAAAGGTGTTGGTAATGGTATTTCATTAATCATTACTGTTGGTATAGTCAGCACTTTACCTCAGACTGCCGTCAAACTATTCAACGGCATTATTGATCAAACCAATAAGATCAATATATTCGGCAAACAGTTACCAATAAACAAAACCGCTTTTTTTTACACAATAGGTATAGTCTTTGCGATTATTGTGCTAACAGTATTTATTGTCAAACTTAATGAAGCTGCGCGTAAATTAACTGTAAATTATGCAAAACGCGTACAAGGGAATCGTACGTACGGAGGAGTTACGACATTGCTCCCAGTGAAACTCATCACTGCAGGTGTTGTTCCTATTATCTTTGCCGTTGCATTTTTAAGTATGCCGAGCTTTGCGGGCCAGCTCATGATTGGGTCTAGCAGTGCACGATTGCAATCTATTGGTGCAACCTTAGTGCAATTATTTCAAACGCCCTCTGCGCAAACCTTCCAGCAGCCTGGATGGCAACCGTACTTCTATCCAGTTATTTACTTTGTTCTTGTCGTAATGTTTACCTTCTTTTACACGAGTATTGCTTTTAATTCGACGGAGATAGCAGAAAACCTCCAGAAACAAGGTGGCTTTATTGAAGGAGTTCGTGCCGGCAAACAAACTGAAAAGTACCTAGGTTATGTCGTTAACCGACTCACTCTCTTTGGCGCATTTGCACTTGGGTTTCTCGCGATCGTCCCGATCATTGGACAGATATTTCTTTCTACCGACATTGCGTTCAGTGGAACAAGTATCTTAATTCTTGTATCTGTTTCACTCGAAACGCTACGACAGATAGAATCACGTGCGCTGATGGTAACGTATGATCAATATCAGCAACCAGATTTCTTTTATGACACAGACGTTCCACTCGACGCTGCAACAGGTGCACGTAGGCTCAGATTCCTGCCAAATCGATCCAAAAAGAATACTGAAAAATAGCCCTATATTAGCTTTGCATATCAGCAGTTGATCTGTTATAATAATGGCTTAGTTATATTTATGTCAAAAAACAAGGAAGTAATCGAACTAACGGGAACTATAGTAGAGACTCTACCGGGTACTCAATTTCGAGTCGAACTTGAAAACGGACACAAAATTATAGCTCATGTCGCCGGAAAGATGCGTAAACATTACATACGAATCGTTCCTGGTGATAGCGTGACGGTCGAGTTGACCCCTTACGATCTTACGAAGGGCAGAATCACCTATCGCAAATCCTGATCTTCATAAAATCAGGAGATCATTTATAAAATATTAAGCAGTGTGTTATGCATTCTAGGAAGGAGCATGATCCGCATGAAAGTGCGTGCTAGCGTCAAAAAAATCAGTCCGGACGATAAGATTGTTCGCCGCAAGGGAAGAATCTACGTTATAAACAAATTAAAGCCTAAACATAAGCAGAGGCAGGGATAACTATGGCTCGTATTTCTGGCGTCACAATTCCAGCAGAAAAGCAGGTTCATGTCGCGTTGACATATGTCTACGGCATTGGACCTAAAACATCTAACGATGTTCTCACGGCAGCTAAGGTTGATCCTACTGTTCGTGTTAAAAACCTTACTGATGCAGAGATTTCTCGCATTCAGGATGTTATTAATGAAACACTTACCGTCGAAGGTGAGTTACAACGTATCGTTAGTACTAACATTAAGCGTCTTAAGGATATCAATTCATACCGTGGCCTTCGTCACAAGATGAGTCTACCAAGTCGTGGTCAACGTACTAAAACAAACGCACGTACTCGACGAGGTAAGAAAATTACTGTTGGTGGAACAGCAAAGAAAGTAGCGGCTAAGACGTAAGATGAATACTTTAGCTACCAACTATCGAAAGGATGCAATCTAATGGCAGATGCAACTACAACGAAGAAGAAGAAATCAAAGCGAGTCGTTGCTGCGGGTCAAGTACACGTATACGCAAGCTTTAATAACACAATTATCACTTTTGCAGATGCACAAGGTGGTGCTCTTACCGCTTCAAGCGCTGGCGCTTGTGGTTTTAGGGGATCTAAAAAAGGTACTGCATATGCTGCTCAGGTCGCATGTGAAAAGGCTGGTCAGGCTGCAGTACAGCAATACAGCTTTGCAAAAGCAGATGTCTACGTTAAAGGCGTTGGTCTTGGACGAGATGCTGCTATCCGAACACTAAATACTCTTGGCATTGCCGTTGAGAGCATTCGTGATGTAACAGGTGTCGCTCACGGTGGCGTTCGACCTAAGAAAGCTCGAAGGATTTAATCATGGCACGAGATACACAATCTATTGTTAAGATGAGCCGACGTGAAGGCTATGCACTTCATCCAAAAGCTCACAAAGCACTTGCTAAGCGCACAACAATGCCAGGTCAGGCTGCTAACAGCCGTGGTATGCGCAACAAGCCAAGTCAATATAACCTCCAACTTCGTGAGAAGCAAAAGGTTAAGCGACTCTACGGTTTGCTTGAAAAGCAATTCAGTAACCTCATGGCAGAAGCGTCTCGAAAAGAAGGACAAAGTGGTGAAAACCTTCTCCAACTACTCGAACGAAGAATGGATAACGCAATTTATCGCAGTGGTTTCGCAGTCAGTCGACGTGCTGCACGTCAACTTGTTACTCATGGTCATTTTATGCTTAATGGTCGACGTGTCGACATTCCTTCTATTCGTATGAAGGCAGGCGATGTACTCGTACTTCGTGATGCGAGCAAAAATAATGAGTACTTCAAACGAATTGATGATGTAAGCCCAGCCTCTCCTGATACTGTTCCAAGCTGGATGAAAGTAAATCGAAAGAAATTCGAAATTACCATTTCAGGTGTTCCTACTCGTGATGAGGCAGAACCAGAAATTAATGAGCAACTAATCGTAGAATACTACTCACGCTAGGGAGGCGGAATAATTATGTCAAAAATGATTCACACACCAGGACTCGTAAACATTGAAGATCACGGCAAAAGCTCAGCTACATTTGTGATTGAACCACTACATACCGGCTACGGCATGACATTAGGTAACTCACTTCGACGCGTATTGCTATCAAGCATCGCTGGCGCAGCTATTACAGCTTTTAAAGTTGAAGGTGCGACACACGAGTTCACTACTATTAAGGGAGTTAAAGAAGATGTTGTTGACATCATGCTTAATCTTCGTGGTGTTCGCTTTAAGGTGTTTAGCGATGAACCACAAAAACTTCGTCTTACCGCATCTGGTAAAGGCGCAGTAGCTGCAAAAAGCATCACAACAAATGCTGACGTTGAAGTTGTTAACCCAAATCACGTTATTGCAACACTTGACGATGACAAGGCTAAATTTGTACTCGACCTCGTCGTAGAAACAGGTAGAGGATATCGAACAATTGAAGAAGGAACTGCACGCAAGCAAAGCGATATGATTGCTCTTGACGCTGTGTTTAGTCCCGTTGTACGTGTACGCTACAAGGTTGAAAACACTCGTGTTGGTCAAATGACTGATCTCGATCGTCTTCTACTAACTGTAGATACAGACGAAACAATCACACCACGAGACGCATTCGAAGAAGCTGCTGCTATCCTTGTGAACCAATACACTGCACTTGCTGGACAAACTCGTGTTGAAATGAGTGCTCCTATTACTGCCACTGCACCAGAAGCAGAAGGTAAGGACGGATCAAGTGAAGAACCATCTGAACTAATGACTTCAATTGAAGATCTAAACCTTTCTGCGCGCACAACGAATGCACTTGTAAATAATGAGATTCACACACTAAAAGATCTCTTTGACCTCAGCGATGCTGAACTTCGTGACCTAAAAGGTTTCGGCAGCAAAGCTCTCGACGAAGTCAAAGATAAAATGAGCGAGTTGGAGCTATAAGATGCATCGTCACGGATATAAAGGTCGCAAATTTGGACGGGAGACAGACCAGAGACAAGCTCTCATCAAAGGTCTAGCTGAATCTCTCGTACGCGACGAATCAATTAAAACTACGCTTCCAAAGGCGAAGGAACTTATTCCTTACATTGAAAAGCTTATTACAAAAGCTAAGAAAGGCGACCTACACAGTCGCCGTCAGGTGATCTCAGGATTACAGACAGTTGAAAGTGCTCATAAGCTCGTTGATCAGCTTGCCCCAAAGATGAGTGGACGTGTGAGTGGACATGTGCGCATCGAGAAGCTTGCTCATCGACGTGGAGACAACGCAGAACTAGCAAAAGTTACGTTTGTTGACGATCTTAAAGAAGCTCCAGTCGCTAAGCCAGTGAAAAAAGCTGAGCCTAAAGCTGAAGCAAAGCCTGCAGTAGCTAAGAAAGCACCTGCTAAAAAAGCTACGCAAGCTAAGGAGAAGAAATAATGAAAACCTATAGCGCAAAACCTACAGACGTTACCCGAGAATGGTACGTTATTGACGCTTCTCAGGCTCCTATGGGACGTCTAGCAACTGAAGCTGCTGCTCTTCTTATTGGTAAGGGCAAACCAATGGTGACCAGTCATATCGACTGCGGTGACTATGTGATTGTAATCAATGCTGACCAACTTGTTGCAACTGGAAACAAAATGGAAGACAAGAAATACTATCACCACAGTCACTTCCCAGGTGGACTCAAAACTGCATCACTAAAAGAAAAGATGGCTAAGGACTCAACAGAAGTTATTGTCAAAGCTGTTCGTGGCATGTTGCCTGTCAACAAGTTACGAGCTGGCCGACTTGCACGACTCAAGGTCTATGCTGGAAGTGACCATGCTCATAGCGCTCAAATGCCTAAAGAGTATGTCCTTAAAGCAAGTCAGAAATCAGTAAAGGAAACTAAATAATGGCTACAGCGACTAAAGGTTACTTTTACGCACTTGGCCGACGCAAAAGCGTTACAGCTCGTGCTCGTGTCATGAATGGTAAGGGTGCAATCACAATTAACGGTAAATCAGCAGATGATTACTTTGCGAATAGCAAATCTCTTCTCAACGAACTACAGAAACCTTTTACGGTACTCGAACTTAACAATAAGTACGACGTAACAGTAGTTGTCTCAGGTGGTGGTATGAGCGGACAAGCAGGAGCAATTCGTCTTGCAATAGCAAAAGCACTTGTTGTTATGAATGAAGACTTTAAGTCTACACTCAAGCGCGCTGACCTACTCGGACGTGACCCACGCGAGAAAGAACGAAAGAAGTTCGGTCTCAAGGGCGCTCGAAAGCAACGTCAATTCACAAAGCGTTAATAAAGAACGTCACACTAAAAGCCTCGGCAGAGTCCGGGGCTTTTTTTATTTTTCAGATATACTAAATACTATATGGAAAATCTCATTCACTCAGGGGATCACTGGGTATTAGTAATCTCAATAGTAAGTATCGGGTTCTTAGCATTAATGAAAACTAAAGTTGTTGGAACAATCGGTTTTTTTATAACAACTCTCTACATTGGACGGAATTATACTCTTTGGAGAGCACTACTACACGTAATCTTGATGCTCGCGTGCGTACTAGTTATGCAACGCACATTACAGGCCTTTGCATATGCAAAAAATAAAAAACCATAAGCTCGTATTTGCAAATAATAACTAATTAGTATATGATTTATTCATTATGAGTATTATGTACACATATACAAACTGGTTTACCTGGCGATTTCGGACGGTTTGTTAAAGATACTCATTTTTATAAGAATACAGCCGTCCGAAAAGGGCGGTTTTTAAATTTAAAGGAAATAACTACAATGGAAATTACAAGAATAGAAGCACTAGAGATACTTAAAGAGAATAAAATAGAAATTGATATCAAAGAGAGTCGATCGCCTGAAGAATTAGCAACAAGACTAATTATTCTCGGAAGCACCGCAATTCAGCATGAGGCTGATCTGCTTAAAATTTGCGATCTACTAGATTCTGACACCAATCAGTAAAGTAACGTATAATAGGAGATATTATGACAAAACCAGTAATACTTACAGGACTACGATCAAACAACGATCTTCACATAGGAAACTATCTTGGAGCGTTAATGCCGATCATTAATATGCAGGTACAGCACGCAAAAGACTCAACAATACATCTTTTCGTTCCTGACTTGCATAGTTTCACGACGCCCATAGATCACAG
>CAJAXB010000028.1 GCA_903946795.1 uncultured Candidatus Saccharibacteria bacterium
AGCCAATCCCCTTGGCCCCACCTGTTACGATCGCTGTTTTCCCAGTTAGGTTTATGAGATCTTTATGAGCAAGCATGTTCGTTCCCTCTCTTTTAGCTTTGCCTCCATCTTAAACCTAGTTTATGCTTAGTACAAATATAATTAGGAGCAAGAAATCATGGAACATTCTCAAAAATTAAAGCCCATTGAAGATTCGGACCTCCGAGAGAGAATACACGACTTCATGAAAAAGTATCCTATTGGAGTATTGTCTACTGTAACGCCAAGCGGTTCGCCGCATGCCGCAGTCATTTATTTTTCCGTCGATGATGAACTTACGCTACGATTCACAACAAAAAAGGGAACACGTAAACATAAAAATATCCAACATGATAGCCATGTCATGTTCGTTTGTTTTGACGCAAAGAGCCAGACAGAGATTCAAGTAGCCGGCAAAGCAATACGGATTACTAATGCTGATGAAGAAAATGCAGCATTTGACGGCATGCTTCAAGCTTCATTACACGCTAGCAAAGAAGGGGTGCCACCGCTAAACAAGCTAGAAGCTGGTGAATTTGAGGCATATAGAATTGAACCAAGTAAAATTACAATGGAAGTATATGGCCGACCAGATAACGGCGGCTATGAAATGTTTGAAACGATCGATTTCTAAAGATAACTAAAAATAGTATCTAAAGAACTGGCTTCGGTGCTTTTGGCTTCTTTGTTTCTTTTCGGCCTTTATCTCGTGGCATAGTTTTACCTTTCAAAGATTATAATTTACTTTACATACCCCATTGTGTATAGGTATGGGCTATTTAGATATATAATATAAGAATAAGAAAAATAAAAAGGAGTAAATATACAACATGATTAATATTTCAATGTACGATATATCCGCTGAAGAGAAAAAAGACTTCAAAGAACTCGAAAAGATTGGAAAAGTAACATACCATGAAGACCCAATCTCTCTAGATAATATAGATAAAGACGCTGAAGTAATTGCCATGTTCGTTTCTAGTACAGTGACAGCTGAGATGATTAAAGAAATGCCTAAACTTACGTTTATTGCCTGCAGGTCTACAGGATTCAATAACGTTGATTTTGACGAAGTAAAAAAGAGAAAAATTACTGTCGCTAATGTGCCGACATATGGGGAGCACACGGTAGCTGAGTTTACGATGTCACTAATGCTGGCTATGACGCGAAAACTATTAACTGCAGCTTCACAGTACTCACGTCATGATACTAGTCATGAAAAGCTTCATGGTACTGATTTGCACGGTAAGACCCTAGGGGTAATAGGGGCAGGCAAGATTGGACGTAATGTTATTAAGGCTGCAAAAGCATTTGGCCTGAAGGTTATTGCTTATGATCCATTCCTGACGCCAGAAATGGAAGCAGAAATAGACGTGACGGCCGTTGAATTGAACGATCTACTCAAGACTTCAGATATTATTACTCTGCACACGCCACTAACTAAAGATAATTACCATCTTATAGACGCTAAAAAGATAGATCTTATGAAAGACGGAGTCTATATCGTAAATACGGCCCGTGGTGAGCTACTTGATACCGAAGCGCTTGTTATGGCTATTAAATCGGGCAAGGTTGCTGGTGCAGCTCTTGACGTCCTTGAAGATGAAAAACTAATTGATATCGACGAAGAAGAATTACTTCTAAAGAAAAAGAGTACTACTAGAGAAACGCTTGAGCATGTTCTTGCCAATACTATGTTAATGCATATGCCCGAGGTTATTCTAACAGGGCATAATGCTTATAATACATCTGAAGCTATTCAACGCATTAATCTTACAAGCGTCGACAATATACAGAAGTACCTCACTAAGATACCTCAGAATATTGTCTAGGAATCCTATGAGCGAAGAAAATCCGGTAGCTGAACACGTTCCGAATAAGAAACAGAAGACTAAAAAGCTAAGACTAGTTCTGCTACTATTTCTGATTATTGCATTAGCGATTGCAGCATTACTTTATATCCTTAATCATAATAAAAAGAGCCCTAAGATTAATGAAAGCATAACCTATTCAACCAACGAACCAAATGAATCTAAAAAAGACGCTGATAACTACAAGTGGGTAGGGTCTCCAAATGATCCAAAAAAGATCATGATCCAAAAAATTGGCGTAGATGCTTACGTGCAAAAAGTTGGCATAGATCAGGACAAGAAAATTGCCGTACCTAATAATGTTCACCTTGCTGCATGGTTTACTGAAAGTGTACGCCCCGGCGAAAACGGTCTTTCAATCATAGATGGACATGTGAGTGGAAGAAAAACAGAGGGAGTATTCAAGAATCTTAAGAGCCTACAAAAAGGCGATACGTTTATTCTAGAACGGGGAAACGGAACGAAGCTTACATTTAAGGTGTTTGAAACGCGAACTGTTCCTGAGGGGG
>CAJAXB010000029.1 GCA_903946795.1 uncultured Candidatus Saccharibacteria bacterium
CAATTAGTCGCTAGTAAACTAGAAGCACCAAAGCCAGTTCCTGAAAAAGAAAAGACATTTGATACCAAGAAAATGGATGAACTTGCGAAAGGTGGTTCTTCACCCGCCGGAGCAGTACCGACGCCACGCAATGATGGATCCCTTGCAATTCCGCATAAAGAAGAAAAAACTAGATCAAAGACACTTGATGAAATTGCGGCTGAAAACAGTAATTATACAAATGACCCAGATCAACCTGAAAGCGACCTGGCAAAAATCCATATTGATAATGAAGGACGTCTACTGACTGCAGAACAAGAAAAAGCTGCTTCAGAAAAAGCCGCCAAAGAAAGTACTGAGTCAAAAATGACTCTTACACCACCAATTATATCTGGCAATATGAATTCAACAGATATTTCTCAATTACCACCCCCTGAAGCTCCAGCTACTGAGCAGGCTCAAAGTGCTGGTCTAGTTCACGGGAAGACGATAAACCCGATTCCAGGGACTGATGGTGTTGCGCCTGTTGCAGGCTCACTTACTCAACTAGAAGAAAAAGTACATAGTCCTCATTTGAATGCAGCTCCTGAAGCTCCAGCTGCTGAGCAAGCTGCTCGGGATGCAGTTGCGCAAGCAACAATAGCTGCACCAAGTGATCGGTTAGAACCTGTCGCAGCGTTGAACGCAATGCCCATTGAGCTGAACAAAGATCAGCCAACACCGGCAGCGGATGCACCATTAACAACTGAACAAGTATTTCCAACACAATTAGTTAAGCCTGATACAGGTGTTGTGTCAGATCCAAATGCTGGGGCGTCTAATCCTACAGCTCCACCTTTAGTGCCACCACCAATCATACCGCCAACAAGTTAGAACAATTAATTTGATACCATATGTATGTATGGATCGAGTATTACTTATAGATAAAGATAAAGATTGGACCAGTTTTGATGTCGTTGCCAGGGTCCGATCACTCGTGCGAGCCGTTGTTGCCGCAGATACCTTAAAAGGCGAGAAACCAAAAAAGATTAAAGTTGGGCATGCTGGTACACTTGATCCTTTAGCTACAGGTCTCCTTATTGTATTAATTGGCGCTGCAACAAAGCGTCAAGATGAGTTCATGAAGCAAGATAAAGAATATGAAGTAGAGGCGTTACTTGGGGAGGTAAGCACCACAGGGGATGCGGAAGGCGAAAAGACACATATTTCGAGTGATAAGCCCTCGAGTGAAGATATTAACAGGGTACTTAAGCAATTTACGGGCACCTTACAGCAAGTACCACCGCAGTATTCTGCAATAAAAATAAACGGTAAACGAGCGTATGCGCTTGCTCGTGCAGGAAAACAAGTAAAGCTCGAGCCGCGAACGGTTATTATTCATAGCATTTCAGATATTACATACGCATACCCTAAGCTACGTTTTAAGGCAGTTGTGTCGAGTGGAACGTACATTCGCTCGTTAGTATCTGATATTGGGGATACTCTTGGTACCGGAGCCTATATGAGTAATCTACGTCGCACAAAAATTGGTTCTTATCGCATTGAAGATGCAATTAAGGTACAGGAAGTGGAGCGTCATTTATTGCAAACAGATGACTAAGAGAGAAGAAACCCTTGCAAAAGTTTATTCAATCTGTTAAAGTGTACTTAACTTATGATAACTACAGAGAAGAAACAAGCGATTATTACTGATTTACAGAAGGCTAAAAACGACACTGGCAGTAGCGCAGTACAAGTTGGAATCCTTACTGCACGAATCAATGAACTTACTGAACACCTTAAAGTGAACAAAAAAGACTTCATGGCACGACGTGGCCTCTTGCAGATGGTAGGACAGCGCAAGCGTCATTTGAAGTATATTGCAGACAAAGACAGTGCTGCGTATCTTGCATTGATTAAAAAGCTCGGTATCCGTCGCTAATTTGCATAGACACGATGCTCCGATTGCGGGGCAGAAGCTTGTGCACATTACAATAAAAACTCTTTCGTTGTAGTTACCAGATATACGTGCGTCGTAGTCCGCACAAGGGACACAGACTGTATATTTGTATCCTGCAACGAACGGAAAGGAAAATCTCTTGGGAACAACAATAAACCCTTTTGGAAAAGACGTCGTAAAAGTAGAAACTGAATTCTGCGGTAAGACACTGAGTCTTGAAGTAAATAGAGTAGGGTTTCGATCTACATCGAGTGTGATCGTACGTTATGGTGAAACTGTCGTGCTTGGAACCGCAATGGTAAGTAACAAGCCAGTATCTATGGATTATTTTCCATTAAGTATCGACTATGAAGAAAAAATGTATGCAGCGGGCAAGATCAGTGGCAGCCGCTTTATAAAGCGCGAAGGACGTCCGAGCGAAGATGCTATTCTCATAGGTCGTCTTATTGACCGTCCAATCCGCCCGCTATGGCCAAAAGGCTATCGACATGAGGTTCAGGGTGTAGCGACAGTGTTAAGTATGGATCCAGCATTTCGCCCAGATATGATTGCTATGATCGCAATGAGTACGGCGTTTATGCTGACAGGTGCACCATTTGAAGGTCCTGTTGCTGGCGTGCGTGTTGGTATCGTTGATGGCAAGATGAAAGCCTTCGCAACTCCTGAGGAGCTCGAC
>CAJAXB010000030.1 GCA_903946795.1 uncultured Candidatus Saccharibacteria bacterium
GCTTTAAGGATTTTTGACTGGTCAGAACATTTATCCCTCAGATTGCGAAAGGCGACTTGCACAGTCTTCGCAAAGCTCAGGCAAAGTATTCATTTGCTATTTTTTAATGAAGAACCTGTGTTGATTGAAATTGTTTCAGGCCTTCTTACCCTTCTCCAGCAGTTCTTGAGCCACTAGGAAAACCGCCAGCAAATCAAATAGCAGTCGATCAATATTTTTTACGACCCAATGCTCGCGTAAACAGCAATCCCCCCAACCCAAACATCAGAAGTGCTCCTGCAGATGGCTCAGGAACTGCCATCAGGTTTAATGTGGTAAAGCCCCCGGAACTTCCCACAACTACTTTAAAATCACCTGTAGAATTAAAGGATGCATTTGGAACACTGGCGATGCCAGATGTGGAAATATTGAAAAGATCGGTGATGTCTGTGCCTGCTACGCTGGAAAAACCTGAAACATTAGCTGCTTGAGCAAAGACATAGCTGTAGGAGTTCGTATCGGTCCATCCTGTGAATCCAGAATCGCCAGTAACCACTAAATTCCACTTATTTGCATCACTCAATCCGCTCATATCCAACAACCCTGTGACACTCAGTAAATCCCAATTTGTTCCAGGTGCGCCAGCGATTGCCGAAATCTGCCAGTTATAGATTGACCCACCCGATACGACTGCGGAGGCAGCGGTCAAGGTTCCAGGGCTATTTCCAGGATTCAGGAGGGAACCGGAACTCAAACTTAGCGCACCCACACTTCCCGAACCGGATAATGCACCACCGCTATTTACCAAAGTGTCCCCAGCCGTACCGTTAATGACAGCTTGGGAACTATTTTGAACGCTTAGTAGCCCGACGGTTCCTCCTGACTGCACATTCAATGTTCCACTCGAAACAGTGGTCGAACCTGAATAGCTATTGGCTCCTGAAAGTGCCAGCAACCCTCCTGCTACCCTCACCCCGCCTGTACCGGATAGATTCCCCGAATAAGTACCACCATTGGTTATATTGAGAGTGTTGCCGCCAAGGTTGATGTCCCCTGCTCCAGTCAAAGACGCCAGGTTGTAGGTATTATTGCCCACCAATCCAAAGCTCACATTGTGATTTGCACCTTTATTAAGAGTCGCGTTCTTCAGAGCATCCACATTCAAAAGCGAAAGAGTTCCGTTGTTGCCGCTGGCCGTGACTGTTCCTGAAAAAGTATTCGCTCCCCCAAGAGCCAAGGTCCCACCACCATACCAGTTGATCGTCCCCGACCCGGAAATCACTCCATCGAATTGCATTCCTCCACTCCAGCCATTCAGGTTGTTAAAACCGCTGACGGCTACATTGCCTGTCCCCAGGTTTAAAGTTTTTCCATACCCATTGACCTGTAGGGTACCACCACCAGTGAGATTAAACGCATTGTTCCCGGTCAGACTGTTCAACAATCCTGTGTTGTTGATCGTGGTTGTATTGGTGTTCACAGAGATCGATCCCGTACCCAGAGCCGATGCATTGCCCACATCGATGCTCCCTCCTTTGAGAACAAGATTTCCGGTTCCAATGGCATTGGCAGCCCCCAGCGACATAGCTGCTCCATTCAGCGTAATGGTTCCCGAATAAGTTCCCGTATGGTTCAGGCTTAATTTGTTCGCCCCTCCCAAAGCAAGATTCCCTGCACCTGCCAAAGCATATGCCTGAAAATTCGTGCCCACATTCACCGATCCGCCTCCATTGGTCATGATCAGGGTGGAGTTGTAATAAATCCCGTCTCCACTGTTCACATTCACGGTTGAACCACCGCCAATAACCGTATCCACAGAGCGGGTGTTCGATGTGCCTGCGTATGTGCCGTTGGCCACATACCCCGCAGCAGGCGCACCATTGAGGGTCGTTGTTCCCCCGTTCAAATACCCGATATAACCATTCATGCTCATCGCGTTGAGGTAACCAAAACCCCCAGAGGTGGCTGCGATGGTTATCTTTACTCCGTTCCCTATAGATCCTCCGTAATTCGTACTAGTAATGCCGGTGATGTTCACCAAGTTGGCTGTGTTGTAGTTCGTGCCCGTTCCACCAACGCCAACACCAGATGTCGTCACACTTCCCGATCCGGTATTCGAACCTTCGATGGTATATTGCGTTGTACGTGTAGTGGTAGAGTCTCGTGAACCGAAAAGAGAGAAATCGTAAGTTAAGTTTTGATTAATATTGTAAAAATAGTACGAGCAGTTGGTTGTGGTGTTGATTGCATCTGAATAGACCGTGGGGATGTTAAAGACCCCTAAGGCCGGTAGGTTTGGACTTCCCGTGATAAAGTTTGTGTTAAATCCTCCCCCAAGGTTGGGCGTGAAATAGGAGGTTGTTGAATTACCCTGCGAAGTCACCAAGTTGAGAGCACCGTTACTGGAGTAATTATTCCAATAATTACCATTCACATCGGGACTTGTTGTAGTTGTCTGTGCGAAATCCATCAGAATGGACTGAGCGAAAAGTGAGGGAAATGATATCCAAAAGATATAAATGGCGACGCACCAATTCAGTTTGCGGCAATGAGAAGAAAAAGTTTTCTTTAGCGAAAACAAATCCAACTTCATGCTATACACAATAGACACTTAAAGCGATTTGTCAATGTTGCAACCAATTGTACATAAGGATATTGTGAAATTGATGCTGTCTCAAGGTGTTGACCACCATTACTATATGTGCTTGAAAAATACCATAGTTCAAGCCTGAGGCCACAACAGCCAATCCTTACAAACAATACCAACCACTTACGCAAGTCTAAGGCTTTAAATTTTCCGCTGATTCAATCTGGCTTTGCGCTGCCTCGCAATTTCCTTCTTTTAAGAGCTGAGAGATCTTGTCCACGTTACCAGAATCCACTCCAGTTTTTTTCCGAAGCGAATAAAGTCGAGCAGGAAGACGCAGATCTTGAGCCTTAAAAGGAAATTTACCACCGCTCTCTTTTCGTCGAGCTTCCTGAACAATTTCGAGAGCGAGATAACCCTGCTCATGCGTCGGCTCAAACATCGTCCCCTCACCATAATCATTCCAGGTCACCAGTTGCACGACCGACCAAGGTCCCTCCATGCAAACCCCCAGGGACTCCCGAAGCGTATCCCCATTTTTAAAATCAATATGTCCGTAACTTTTGGCGTAGATATCATCAAAACCAGGCAAGGCAGAAACGATCGTCTGCTGCGGATTGGATGAAACCCGGTGATAAATTTCCGTGAGACGTTGCCTTACCGTGGCGCTGTCGGGATTTCCCTGCCAAGCCTCGAAATGAACCCAAGTATAGCCACCATCAGCACCTGCTTTTTCGCGTAAATGAGGCAGGCAATAGAGAGAAGGCCGATCGGGTCCAGTACCTAGCGCCTGCTGCCATACCTCTTTCTCCTGAACGTAGATGGGCCCAAAATTGGTTAAGAGAGGCTTTCCCTCCAACTTGAAGTAATTGGGTTTGGAAAACCATTCCGCCTTACACCAATCGATTACCTTGCGAAGATGCTCCGGCACCTCCTCCGTCTTTAGCCCGCCGTCTTTCACCATGACCTCGATGGTCCGATCTTCAAAACAAGCCACGAATTTCATCCCGAACTTTTCACAGGCAGCAAAAAGTGCCTGAGATGCTTGATGAATGGGGCCGTAGTCATGAAAAGCCACCGGCCCATACCAATCGGCTACTACCCCGTCGATCCCTGCCAATTTCATCTGAAGCAGGTGACACTCCAACGCATCCGGGTCTGCAGAGTCATAGGGACCGATCAGCGGATGATAGTGAGACCAGATATCTTGCAGCCCGTTCTCCTTGGTTTTTTCAGGATCACACTGTTTTTCATGTCCAGTCCAGTGCGCCCCCCACTTTCCTCGTCCTTGAGGCGTCTCATACCAAGGCATGTAGTGCACCAAAAGAGCCTTTCCCTCCCACAATCTTTCGCTTTTTGCAACCGGAGCGACCTTGGTTTCGGAATCGGGCACCGAGGTCGATTTGACGCTCGATTGCTTTTGAGGCTCGGGAGACTGGGAAGAACAAGCCGAGAGCCCGAGCAAAAGAACGCCTAACCAATGGAGAGAAGGAATTCGCAAAGCGCTCATTTTTTTCCAATCACGGGAATTCTTTATGAAAGAATTCTCCGAAAGGGTTACGGCATCTTTACCGTGTTGGTATCAGCCGCCCCCTTCAAGCCTGGATTCAGTTTGACGGCTTCTGCA
>CAJAXB010000031.1 GCA_903946795.1 uncultured Candidatus Saccharibacteria bacterium
GGCCTTTCAGATTGAAGATGAAGGTACCATGTACGTGGTTCGTATTCCTAGAGGCAAAAATGTTAAGCCAGGAGTAATTGACAGTCATCTTGCTGGCGCAGTTTTAGGAAAAGACGTTTCTCATTTAGAGCAAATTGTTGCTGCATCGTATGAAGATGGAGTAACTATTGCAGAAGTCATGCCCGGAAAAGAGGTTGGACAACTTACTGTCGATGAGATTAAGAGTGTTACTAACGAGCAGCTTAGTATGCTTGTCGATACTCTTATTACGGCTCATGATCGCGGGATTGAAATTGACCCAAAGCCTTCTAATATTTTCTATGATCCACAGGAAGGTTACGGAATTGTGGACTACCATTCATCGAAATATATTGGACGCAGCCCTAAAATCCAAGAACTCAGTGAAGTTGTTGGTTGGTTGGCGACGGATATTGATAATGCAGGTTTTTATGGCAGAACAATAGGTCTTGAAAAAACTACAGAAGAATACGCTCATGATCTCGAACTCAAAAAAGCAAATCTAGATGTCATGCAACGCTACAAAGCAATCGTTGCAACTAAACTCAGTGGAGAGACGCTGCACAAGGCGCTTGAAGTTATAAATACCAGACTAGAACCTTTGCAAGAATCAGTCATTCATTACTCAAACCCAGAATGGGTTGAAAAACAAATTGCTCATATGAACGCTTTACGGGCACAAAAGATTCTTCAAAATTCACAAGATCCTGATGTATTTATGTAAACTAGCTTCATTTCAATGCCTAATTTGGAAATATTTGTCTAAGCCCTTACTGAAAGGGTACTATTGAACGTATGACAAGTATTCCAAGAGAACCTGACAATGACCCACCCATTGACTCTATGCACGTAAGTAACTTTGAATCACCAGCTCACAAAATATTGAGCCAGGAATTTGAGGATGTGCTACGACATAATCAAGCAGTTATTGATGGATTTAATCCTCATGGCGAACAAGCGGTAGCACCTATTGCGCTTGATACTGATTTTGCAGAGGCTGAGCACGCGGAGCCTCAAGTAACTGCACTGATGAGAGAAAACATGTTGGCACAACTCGGTATTACGTATAAGTGGCTTGCTGAAGATGATCCAGATAATATCATGCAAGAAACATATACGAATGGCGAAGAGCAAATACGTTTAATTCATAGAGAAGATAATGAGCCCGTGGCTCTTCATACCGTTCTTAGGTCTTCAGAAGATAATAGTGACATTGCCTATATGCAATTACTTAATAACGAAGAAGTCGAGCGCTTTCAGCAGCGCCGTCTTGATATTATTGAGCAGGCAGAAATTGACTATAGGTTAGGCTCTGAATTTGGTCTTGATAAAGAATTTCTTGAGCTATCCGGAATTTCAAACGAAGATAAAAAGGCTATGCTTGAGGCATATGATGCGATGCAAACATTAGAAACTGGCGCACTCGACTTAAGCGTAATAGACAGTATTCGTAAAAGCCTCACTAAAGCCATGCTACCTGGGACAATGTTCATGGAAGCAGGGAGCCAAGCAAAGATGGCTGAGTTAACACAGCAATATATCGAGAAGCTCGATACTCTTATTACATCCCACGGACTCAATCGGGACCCTGACGCAATTAAAGATGTACTGAGCAGCGAACAGCTTCTTCGGATGGAAGCACTTAATAAGCAGTTAAAAAGACGCCGTATCATTAAGCAGATAGGATCTAAGGCAATGATGGCAATTATCGTACCAATCAGTGTCTCGTCGGGGGCATTTGCTGGATTAATGATTGATACGCAATCAACAGCTGGTCCAATTGTTGGTGCAGCTGTTGCAGGGGCAGCAGGTGTCATCCTGGCGGCAGATATGAAAAAAAATATGAACGAAGCAATGCGCAGTACAGAGCAAGGTTTTGCTCCTATTGAAAAGAGTTCCAATCTATATCAACAACTAGATACTGAAAGAAAAATTGCTGAACTCTACATGTACAGGCTCAATAAGCGATAATAAATAAGCTCTTTTGCACTGTGTTATGTACGACGTCGCCGATGGATTAACACGTACAGTCCACTTCCAGTAAATAGAAGTCCCAAAATTACAAAATCGCCTAATAGGGCGTAAGTGCTTTTTTCAGTACGCTTCTGAATACTTGAGCGTATAATTCCATCGTTCGTTTTCTCAATGATGCCACCGCGAGCATCAATTATTAGTGCCGATCCATTGTAGGCACTTAACACAAGTGGAGTCTTCAGGGCACGTGCATTAAATATTGCAAAACGCTGAGCGTACCGCTCATACACCGGTGTATTTTTAAATTGTTCGTACGATACGGAGCTTGTCAGTACTCGTGA
>CAJAXB010000032.1 GCA_903946795.1 uncultured Candidatus Saccharibacteria bacterium
AATAGAATGTGTTTTATACGACTTTGCAGGGTATGGATTTACGCCAAGAGCCTTTAGCTCATCTAATTTTCTAAGACGTTCGTTTCGGAGTTCTTTGAGTGTAGCCATTAGATCACAGTATATCTTTTTTCATAGCATCAGCCAAGAAGAAGCTGTAGCCATATATTATTGCTATCGTAAGCCTAATTATTGTTTTTTAATAGAGGGTTAGAGTTATCGATTTTTTTGGCCAGGGATTAGTACAACTACTGGCACTGAAGTTGGCTAAGTATTGCTGATATACAGCTTCTTGTGTCTGGTTGTATGTTTTTGCCTGTGCGTTATATTCTGCTACAACTGTTTCATATTCGGAAGTTCCTATGGCAAATAAAACTTTGCTGGAATCTGGCTGAGGTAAATAATACGAGAGATAATTTGAACTAAGGGTACTGCAAATTTTACTTTTTTCATTTCCCGTTGTACTGGTAGTTCTAGGGACAGAGTTAGACCCTGAAGTTGAGACGGGCGTGCTGGATGCCTGGGCAGCGAGAGTTTTTGATTTATCTTTTTCCATCTGTAGTTTATCTTTTTCATTTTGTATGTTTTCATTCGCTTTAAGCAATTTTTGATATTTTGTATTATTGTTATTCAGAAGAATAGTTAGACAGAAACAAGTACCTACAAATGCAAGAATTAAAGTACTCACGATCATCTTTGTTTTTCTAGTACTTATATGTTTCATATTAATTCCTAGTATAAATATGGTTATTTTTTGGCCAAAGCAAAGGTCAAGCTGTGCAATAACTTAGGAAATATCAGTTATCTTGTAGTGTGCGGTTTCGGCAGGTGTGACAATTTCTACGAGTTCACCGACTTTTTTACCCAACAAAGCTTTACCAATTGGAGACTCGTCAGAAATCTTGCCATTCATTGGATCGGCTTCAACCGTACCAACAACCTGGAATGCTTTCGTGGCGCCTGAATCACTTTTCATCTTGACTGATGAACCGATCTGCACTTTGCTATCACCTTTTGGCTTTTTAATAACTTCAACGTTTTGCAGTATATTTTCAATCTCAGCAATGCGCGCTTCAGTTCGTTCCTGCTCGAGTCGTGCTGCGCTATATTCTGCATTTTCGGCTAAATCCCCGAATTCACGTGCAGTCTTGATGCGCTCAGCGATTGGTCCTCGTTCAGCAACTAATTCAGCGTGCTCTTTTTCTAGCTCTGCTATTCCTTCTTTCGTAAGTAAGTATTGTTTTTTCATTATTTACCTTCCTATGTTTTGTCTATTCAATATCTTTGCAGCTGGCTCGATTATGATCCGATGGGAGCCAGGTACTCCAGTATACCATCATTGTCGAGCATTTGGCTTTCAGATTCTGTTCTACCTTTTAATTCGTGCTGTCCGCTTTGACATGTCTTTTCGCTGACTACTACACGGTATGGAATTCCCATAAGATCAGCGTCGGCAAATTTTTGCCCTGCCCGTACATCACGATCATCGTAAAGCACATCAATACCTCTCTTGCGCATGTCGTCATAGAGCTTATCTGTCGTTTTTACGACAGTTGAATCCTCACTTAATCTAGCGAGATATACTGTTGCAGGTGCAATATTTGCAGGCCATATGAGCCCTTTTTCATCGGCAAATTTTTCAGCTATAACACCCATAACGCGACTAATACCAATCCCGTATGATCCAAGGTGAATAAACTGTTTTTCGCCATTTTCGTTCGTGAAGGTAAAGTCCATTTGCTCACTTTTTTCAGTACCAAAGTTGAATATATTTCCAACTTCACTACTTTTCACTTCTTCTAATTCGTCTCGAGAAATACCCAGCTTTTGTAAGCTTTCGTCATCAAGAACTTCTTCATTGATCGCTATATTTTTCTTTTTATGGAGATAGATTGTATCCTCTCCAGTTTCGCAGACCGTCTGGAATTCGTGACTGAATTTCGTAAATGAACCACCGCTTGCAAAGGTTACATAGGTATCATCGCCGAGTCCAAGACGTGCGAATACGCGAGTGTAGGCATCCATTATTTCGTTATACAGTTTATCGTGTTGCTCAGCGTCTATTGCTGCAGTGTACATATCTTTCATAAGAAACTCACGACCTCGCATAATACCGCTCTTAGAACGAAGTTCGTTTCTCAGCTTTGTTTGAAATTGGTAAACGTTCACAGGAAGATCCTTGTAGCTACTGATAAAAGGCTTCATCATTTCAATAATTGGCTCTTCATGTGACCAGGCTAGTCCAATTTCAGTTTCATCTTTTAATTTGGTCTTAAACCAGACATCTACCACGTCATCATTCCATCTTGTAGTAACTTCCCATTTCTCACGAGGTTGGAGGTTGGTCATGATAAGCTCTTGGCCGCCCACTGCATTCATCTCTTCTCGCACAATTGTTTTAATCTTCTCAATTACTTTGAGTCCGAGAGGAAGAAAGGCATATACTCCGGCCATTTCCTTATGAATAAACCCGGCTTGAATCAATAGTTGAGCATTACGAGCAGTCTCATGTGCTGGGGGATTCTTTGTCGTTTTGGTAAATAATTGACTTACTTTCATGAATTCTCCTTGTATGTATCTTAGCTGACTTCCTGCACCTTGGCTACAAAATGAGTGCCTGATTTGCCGATAAGTAGTTCGTGGGGGTCTCTTTCTGCAAGTCCAACATATACGTCGATTCCTTCATTAGCGGCACTAATTGCAGCCTCAACCTTTGCAGCAATTCCGCCAGTGCCCTGTTGAGATTGCCGTGATCTTAAATTTGCCATTGAGCGTACGACAGACCAGCTAGACTCCTTAATCGTCTCGTACTCCGTTCGATCATTTCGCTTCACCCCTCCCGTATCGTTGAGCAGAAAGAGCGCTTTTGCTCCAATACGCCGAGCAATATGCGATGCAAGACCGTCGTTTTCACCACCGTACTTTAGGAGTGCAAGCTCATGAATACTTAACGCATCGTTTTCATTACAGACTGGAATAACTCCAGATGCAATTGATTGCTGAATAGAATTAATAACAACTGATCCCTCATCGACATCGTCAAGCTCACGATGTGTCACTAATAGTTGCCCCGCACTTCGTCCATAACCTTCAAGTGCGTCTTGCCATGCAGTAAATGCCCGGCCGCTCCCCATCATTGCATAGGTTTGTTTTGTTGGCTCAGGAGCCTCAGTTTCACCATAAAGCTGATCCCAATACGCTTTTCCGCTTGCCACAGCACCGGAACTGACGATAACTACATTATGCTCATCCATAAGTGCGTCAACATACTGGGCGTACTGCTTTACACGCCCCATATCCATACCATTTTCACACGTTACGGATGATGATCCGTATTTCAAAACTATAGTTTCTTTTTCCATATATTATTTCCTTATACTAAAAAATCGGTCCTGAGACCGACGTAAACTTTTTTTTGCTACATGCAGGCTCAGCTTCAGGTTGACTGAAGTTGCGGGAACTGCGGAGCAAAAGTTATTTGTGCCATAAATAAAATTATACCATTATATGTGCTATTTTGCATTAAAAATGAATAATGCGGTAAAGGCTATAAAGTTTTTTAGAGCATGTAGAAGTATAGACGCCCATAA
>CAJAXB010000033.1 GCA_903946795.1 uncultured Candidatus Saccharibacteria bacterium
ACTGCACGATCGAAACAACAACGTAACTCATTCGAATCCGTACTACGTAATGCTCCAGCACCAGCGCCTACAAACATTGGTGGACGTGGCCATCATCAGAAACGCAAAGGTCGCGCGAAGGGCATGTTGGCCGCGCTCGGAATTTTGATAATTCTGGGCGGATTTTTTACGTATTACAGT
Source organism: uncultured Candidatus Saccharibacteria bacterium (assembly GCA_903946795.1). Taxonomy (GTDB): domain Bacteria; phylum Patescibacteriota; class Saccharimonadia; order Saccharimonadales; family AWTP1-31; genus CAJAXB01. The sequence continues at coordinate 181 of CAJAXB010000033.1, forward strand.
TTACCAAGCATTCGCATGCAGATAGCCTCACGAAATGTTGGCTTTACGGCAGCAATACCCAGATACCAGCCAACAGGGTTTAGTCTTAATACATCGATACAATACCAGCCAGGCAGGGTCATACTCCGCTATGCATCCGCAGCAGATAAGAATAGTACATTTACAATAACCCAAGAAAAAACTGCTTTGGATAGTGCAAGCATGGTCAATTCGTATCTTGGCAAGACCAAAGATCGAGCAGTGGAACAGAGTAGTAACGGAAGAACAGTGTACATATATAACGATACTAACGCTACATGGGTCGATGGCGGCATCTGGTATAACATCCAAGGCAACGCCCAACTTTCTTCAGATCAACTGCTCCGTATTGCCGCCTCGTTGTAGATCAACACAGAAGATTGTGAGCAACAGGTAATCCCTGTATACTAACAGAGATGAACATCCGTACACGATTTGCCCCAAGCCCAACTGGATATATGCATGTTGGTGGAATCAGAACTGCACTTTTTGCATGGCTTATTGCACGTCAAAATAATGGTTCATTTATTCTTCGGCTTGAAGATACTGATAAAGCCCGTGAAGTGGCTGGGTCGGATCAACATATTATTGATTGTCTTAATGCGCTCGGCATTACTTATGATGAAGGACCTGACATTGGTGGCGAATTTGCTCCGTATCGACAAAGTGAACGACTCAGTCACTATAAAGAATGGGCGCAGCAGCTTATTGATTCAGGTAGAGCATACGCTGATCCATATACCCCAGAAGAGGTTGACGCATTCAGAAAAGCAGCCCGAGACAATAAGCAACCTTTCTTATATCGCAACCATCGTCCTGAAAATCCTCCTGTATGGGACGGAACTCAGCCACTGCGATTCAAGTCAGATCCAAAAAACTACACGTGGCATGACGAAGTCATGGGAGATATATCTACGGGTCCAGAAGTTATCGATGACATCATTCTCATAAAGTCAGACGGGTATCCTACTTATAACTTTGCACATATTATCGACGATGTTGAGATGGAAATAAGTCATATTATTCGTGGCCAAGAGTTTTTAGCGTCTACTCCAAACTATCTTCATCTGTACGAAGCACTGGGTATAGCTCGACCGTTACTTGCAACTGTGCCACATATTCTTGGACCTGACGGAAACAAGAAACTTGGTAAGCGAGATGGCGCTAAAGATATGCTCGATTACGTCAAAGAAGGTTATCTTCCTGAAACACTCCTCAACTTCATCGTAACAATGGGATGGAATGATGGAACTGAGCAAGAAGTATTTAGCGTCCATGAGTTAATACAAAAGTTTAGTCTTGACCGTGTCCAGC
>CAJAXB010000034.1 GCA_903946795.1 uncultured Candidatus Saccharibacteria bacterium
CAAACAAACAAACAAACAAACAAACAAACAAACAAACAAACAAACAAACAAACAAACAAACAAACAAACAAACAAACAAACAAACAAACAAACAAACAAACACACAAACAAACAAACACACAAACCCCATCCGAAGTTATTGTGCAATTTTTAATAGTTTCCTTCAGTTTTAAGGTCCTGCGAATGAATCGCGCATAGGGTACGACTCCACATTCGGCTAGGCATAGTAGTCTGAAAAATCGTTACCAAGTAAAAAAAGCTTACCATTCGGTTAGAAGTACTGCTGTGGTCCGTTGTAGAGTGGCTACAAGTTGAATAGATTCTGTTAGCCCGAGTACATGCTATTGTTTGAGTTGTTGAACATGGCTTGCGGAGATACAAGCATACTATGAGCACCAGCTGCGAAAACTGATTACTGAGGATAGTTTTCCTCAGCGAAGGCAGGCCTCTAAAAGTTTCGTCTAACGTAAGGTAAGCCTTGCCCTTTGTGTCCAATCTTGCCTTAGAGGTCCCTGTTGAACTCCATCTCGTGTACAGAGCCGAGCTCTTTGGGCTTTCCAAAGCCCCCAAGTGCTTTAAAGGTCTTGTATTAGGAGTCAAATGAAGTCTCATGGAGCGGGGGTAATAGCATATCGAACTTATTTTGCATGCTAAGCTGAGCAGATGGGTTGACCGCAATCACCTATCTATTGCGTTAGCCGGCCACGAAAACAGTCTGCTTCTTGTCAGACAGCACCCGGCTGTTTTCCAACGACTTTAACCCGGAGTGAGGCTGCGTTGAGAATGCAGCATGGTCCATGACGCTTCCTTTCTTTATTGATTGAGACTCACTTATCTGCGAATGAATGTTGGCTGGATTGGATGATCGGTTTGTTGAGATGTCCATGTCAAATTAAAGGCCACCGTATACCTTAGTCTTAAGCGGTAGCGACATCTAGTTGTCAGTACGTTGGTTTTTGACACTTTAGACTTTACGCTGATTTTCTGCCTTGCCTTTTTTCTTCTCACGGATGTGGTTACCGATTTTCATCTAGCGCTCGATGAGGTTCTTGGCTTGGGCAAATGAGCCGATGAATTTCTCTCGCTCTTCACGCTTTAAGATGCGGACCTTTTGCTCGTGGACTACGTTTGCAATTTTAAGCTGCTTTTCTTTCTGTTGTAGCTCGTGTTACTTGTCTACTAGTTCTTGGCGTAAAATTCGTTCTTCATTATTGAGATTAAGGAACACATTTAGATTTTTCTGCAGCTCATTAGTTTGCTCTTCCTTAATTATCCTGTGTATCTCTCGCTATTTTTTTGCCTCCTCTTTTTACCGCTCTTGCACGAGAAGGTCATGCTGTACTTTATTCTGCTAGATCTCTGTCTTCTCAGCCCTAAACTGCTAAGTTTCTCTCTAAGTAGTCAGCCATCGCTGCTCCCTTATCAATGACTGATGATGTTCATTTAACTTCCGACTTTCCCAGTAGGTCATCTGGATAGCCTCTTTCTTCTTGGCCTCTTCATCGATCGTAAAGTCGTTCTTTACCGTTGTATACTTTGCTTTAACTGCCTCTGCCTCTTGTTGTTATTAGTACTTGTGTATTTCGCGTTCGATCCGCTGCCCTTCTTCATCGTTCTTTACGGATATGCTAAGGAATTTCTGATTAAGTTCGACTGACTTGAACTCAGTGCTATGCTATAATAAAACAGCATCTTTATCAGTCAAAAGCATACCAGAGTGGTCTTGGGCTAGTTGTTTAGCAACTAAGAGCTTTATATCGACATCCGGCTTGGTGATCTAAAGGCCATAGAGCTCATGAGTCTCGTATATCGAGTTAAAGTTGAATGGATTCTCAAGCATCTCACCCGTGTGAAGCTTCACAAAAAGGTGTCGAGTCATGTCGTAGGTCAAATAAGCCATCACGATGGCACGACGTCTTGCCTCTTCGACCGATGCGCACGAAATTTTGACGAAATAAAGATTTCGATCGATGTCCATCTTGACGTTGCGATAATTAATGATGTAGGTTGCAGGTAGGATCTGGCAGTCACCTTGGTTGTAGTGAAAGAATGCTTGCAGGTTGTTGACATAAGGCGTTACCATAAAATCAGGAGGAGCCAAACGGACTTAAAACCAGTTAGGTACTGAAAGGTGCCTGTACCTAAAGAAGCCTTTTGACGTTTCCTCATCAATCTGCATGTGGATACCAAAAGTTACAGGGTTATAGTCAATCATTATCTCTTGCTCACGGAACCTTAAACCAAGTCGCGCTGTACTAACTACGTCTTTGATATTGTTGTAGATAGTCTGTTCCAGGTAAATATCGGGTGACTTGATCTGGTTAATATGCCTTTTTATGTAGGTAAGAGCTTGAACCCTCTTTTTTAGGCACAAGTTACGCCACCATTCTTGTATGCATAGGGCTGCACGCTTTCTTATGATAAGATAGATTGGCAACTTTTAGAGCCGTTTTCGGAATAGACCAGCCCTGACTGACTGCTGCATCCACGTGATGGTAGCTTACTTCTCTAGCAATGGCTCAAAGAAGCAAAGGAACTGTTGTTCGTCTTCTCGGGCAACCATCCTGTTGTAGTCTAGAATAGCAAAGAGAATCGATATCAGCAGTGCACCATTAGACTCAGGTGACTTATGAGACGGGCCTTCAAAAACCAAAAGATCGTTATATCGGTCATAAAAGACCATTTAGTTCAGCAACGACTTCTTCTTGCGCTCATCCAAGATCATCTTTAGTCTGGGCTTAGAAATGAAGACCTTTCGCTTCTTGAGTATAGTCAGCATGTGATCTGTAAACTTCCTTTTGTCAGACCATAAAAACTTCTTCAGGCTGAAGTTGTCATCTGTGCCCTTATCCAAGTTGAGGTTTTTGTTCTTTCTTATGATCGTCTTCTTGCTCATTGTTGGCATTGCAAACTGGACTATTGGCAAGGATTTGTAGCTGAATAGATCTGGCTCCTCGATACGCACTGTCTCGTACTTCGTGTCTTCTCTTATGCAGTCAAGGACATCATCAAAAGTAAGTTACTTTTAGGCTAGAAGACCTTGTTAGCTCCTTAGGATTTTGATAAACTAGGGCTTTTACTCCTTTAGGAAGTACAGACGTGGAAATTTGCCCAGCTAGAGAGCGTTGACCCAACACTTATCTTTCTCACGAAACATACGGTAAAACGTCTGGATCTTGAGGGCGGCGGCCTATCTCTTGCGTTCACGCTTCTTCTACATCCAGTTTTTGTACAGAAGTTTGAAACACTTCTTGGCGCAGTCTCGAATCCTGATTTCTTCACTGGTCATAAGGAGGTCCTCGTCGCCGGTATATTTAAGGAGGTCTTTGAGGTCCTTTTCGAATCGTTTCCTGGCTAGCCAGCCCCTAGCTACTTTCTAGATTTTAATGACTTTGGATGTACGCTCGTTGAAGTAGATTTTGATGAAATTACGGGAGCGATAACCTCTATAGAGACTTTGAATCAGAATTGAGGGACTGTTACGCTCGAAAATACGTTTAGATCGG
>CAJAXB010000035.1 GCA_903946795.1 uncultured Candidatus Saccharibacteria bacterium
CCTCGTCCTTAGCAGCCTGACTTATGCAGATTATTCTTTCTGATCTCTTTAGCGAATGCCTAATAAGATACTGGTAAAGACCGTTACTGTACGTAGCGTCTAGGCCATGGATCACTACGACTACTGGCTTTTTGAATAGTTTACCAACAAGAGTCGCAAATATAGATACAACTCCGTCTTGTGCATGTATAACTTCAATATTATTTCGAGCGACAATCAAACAAGACTTAATGAAGAAATATGGGAGAACAAATATAAGTGCTTTTTTTGAACCTCCCCAAGAAAGAGTTACCTGGTCAGTTTCTTTCGCGAGTGCATCATGCAGGTCTTTTGCAAAACGCTCCATACCGCCAACTGCCGGAGGATAGCATCGTGTAATAAACAGGACTCTGGGCTTTATTTTTTCTTTTTTGCTGGCCACGTATTATCTTTCAAAATTTCATACATTTTTTCTTGGTTATTAAGTAGTCTAACCTGCATATCAGCTAGCAAGCCAAGAGCCCATAATACGAGACTCACTGTTACTAGGTATATGCCAAGAAACCCAACAAACTTATAAGGACTTAACTCTCCAGTATTTATCCAATATATGGAGATGAATACTATGCAAGGGACTCCAATGATAGCGGGTACAAGACCAAGCCAGCCAAAAAAACGAAGTGGGGCGAAATCCCTATATGATCGAAGGATATTCATGGCACTTGTTGCAACATAAGAAGGGATACTAGTGACAACTCGTGACTTTCTACCAGGATAATAAGTTACTTTAACGGGAATAGCCTTAATGCGTAGTCGCTTCATGGCAAGTACTTGAAAAGTTTCCTGAGTGTAGGTGTGTGTTCCATTAATATTTAAAGATAGAAGAGCCTTACGGTTATATGCTCTAAATCCGCACGTGACATCACTAAACTTTTGGCCACTTAATTTTCCAGTCACCCAGGTTCCCGCTTTATTGCCATAATATTTACCTTTTGGCATATTCTTTGGACACTCACTGACGTTAGTCTTTGGATTCGTAAATCTATCTGCGGCTACAAAATCTGCTTCATCGCTTACGATTGGGGTGACGAGCTTAGGGATGTCAGCCGGGTTAAATTGTAAGTCACCGTCGATATTTACCAGAATGTCGGCTTCTTGCCTTAGGGCCATGTCTACCGCTTCACGGAAACGAAAAGCTAATTTTTTAGTCATCCCATCACTAGCTACATGGGCGCCGTGCTTTTTTGCGATATCTGCAGTATTATCTTTACTCCCGTCGTCTATAACCCATGTCTCAATTACAGAAATGCCTGGAATATTTTTAGGTATCTGATCCAACAAAGAACCTATGGTCTCTGCTTCATCCTTACAAATAGATACAATAACTAGTTTCAAAATAGCCTCTTTTCTCCTTACAGTATACCAGTTATTGATTTCTTTAAGGGGAGTCACTCTCCGCGTTCAATGGCACGTTGTTCTTCGGTCTCATCTGGACGGGAATAATCATCTTCCACTCTCCAGGTAGTACCCATCTCCGGTGTAGAAACTTCGATAATATCGCAGTCGGTAATTCCGATTAGTCTATGCTTTTGTCCTACAGATGTAGAATATCCTTTGCCTTCTTCAAGTTCAGTTTCACTTAATTGACCCGTGTTATCTTCCCAGGCAACTTTTGCTCGACCTTTAATAATGAACCAGCTTTCTTGCTTTTGATCATGAATCTGTAAAGATAATCTACTTCCCTTGTTGATGTGAAGGACTTTTCCCATATAGGGTAGCTCTGCAGGAACCCAGTGAATCTCATACCCCCATGGCTTATCAATTCTTCGGCTATGTGATTTTTGAGAAAAATTTTTAGTATCAAAATGCGGTGTTTCGCTATCCATTTGTACTCCGGCTTAATTTGATATTGTAGCGAGAATAGCACGAAGGGCTATTGCGGTGTGCTGCCATTCTGAAACCTCAAGGGCATCAATGCCCATTGCTTTCACTGGATAATCGTTGCCGCCTTCTTGCAGTCTGTCACCGAAAAATAGTATCTCTTCTTTAGTGACCTTTAGTATTTCCATGAGTTTTTCCATGCCATAGGCCTTATCTATGCCTAGCTTGGTCACGTCGATTGACGTGGTTCCACCAGTACGGACTTCGAACTTTGGAATCTTTTCAGAAATATAATCTCTAAGTTTTTTCTTCTTTTCATTATCTGGGTCCCAGGCTTCTTTTTCTGCAACGGGTGCTTCTTGACCAAGAGTAGAAAGAGTTACCTGACTGCCACGGTCTTCAATAAGCTCTCCCCATGGCTTAGCCTCGCGCATATCCAACTCATCAAGGCCATCATTGAGGGCTTCAATAATTTCTTTCTTATCTTCTTCACTAAAATCCTCAGAATATACTTTATTCCATTTTGAATCTAGGACTTCATAACGATAGTAGCGCGTACCACATGTAGGCATAAGATGAAGCGCTTCTAGCTTAATTGGATCTGCTTTAAGATTTGATAGTAACTGTTTTTCAAACTGTTCGAATTTACCGCCAGAGATTACGCAAACCTGAAAATGCACTAGAAGCTCATTCAGAATTTCTGCCATCTCATCAGTGAGTGCAGACTTACTTTCTGCAAGTGTTCCGTCTAAATCAAAAGCTATTATTTTTCGTTTCATTCTTTCTCCTTTAGCTTATTGGCGATTTCTTTAACTTTCTGGGATTGGTCAGTGCGCATTACTAGTACACCGTGCTTAGTATTTACGACGACTACGTTATCCATTCCAATTACGGCAACCGGGATATCGCTATCATTACGTACATACACTTGGGCACTATCCATAACATGAACGTTTTCTCCCTTTACTGCATTTCCGTCTTGGTCTTGGGAACTTACCTTGTGCACATCGTCGAATGATCCTACATCCATCCAGTCAAAGGTGCCTGGAATAACAAGTAGATCTGGAACTTTTTCCATTAGAGCGGTGTCGATGGCCTCTTTTTCAAAGTCTAAGTAAATCACGTCTCTTTGCTTCTGATCTCTTGCAGTACTTAGTCTATCCAGCTGATCAGTCCAATGATTTTTGCTTAAACCCTTTATCCGGTCTTTAAATACTTTGAATGGTGCTACGAAGTATCCCATATTCCATAAGTACTCTCCACTCTCAAAATAATCTAAAGCCTTTGCATATACAGGCTTTTCTTTAAAGCTTTTTATTTCATGCGCCAATGTTCCATTATCGAAAACATCGCCTTTTTGAATGTAACCATATTTGATATCAGGATGGGTAGGTTCCATTCCGAGTAGAGTGATTCGACTATGCTTCTGAGATATGACGCCTGCTCTTTTGATCGCTTCAGCAAACCCTTTAACGTCACGAATGTGATGATCCGCATGAATTGAGGCGATTGGCTCTTCTTCGCCATGAACTGAACTTATATACTGCAATGCATTTGAAATACACGGCATAGTATCCCGCCTGGCAGGTTCAATGATAATTTGTTTTTTATTTATTTCGGGAAGCTGGGATATGACATGGTCCGAATGGCTTGCTTCAGTAGAAATATATATCTTGTCTATTGAAGTTATTTTTTTAGCACGCTCAAATGTATTTTGCAGTAATGAATTTGTTCCAACAATTGTCAGTAAATGTTTTGGGTACTCTGGAGTGGATAAAGGCCACAAGCGAGTTCCAGATCCTCCAGCGATAATAACAACAATCATTACAATTTATTATAACAGATATTTATGGTGCTCATTGTCGCTTCCTTAGTGATGTATTACTCGAGTAAGCACCCCTCATTCTCCTAATAAAAATATGCGTAAGTTCACCCAAAGACTTAACAGCATTCATTAAGAAGCCTACTTCAAAAACACCTCCTGGAACTGCTTTCCAATCATTAATTCTTTTTGTTACAATCGCAAATTTATTGGCTTTTGCTATTGCTAGAACTTCCATGTCAAAACCCCATCCCATAATAGTTAACTTAGAAAAACACACCTTTGAGGCTTCTTTTGAAAATAATTTAAAGCCACACTGTGAATCTTCAACCCATACACCACTTGCGATCTTGAATAGAGCATTGCCTACATTTGATAGAATTCTTCGAAAAAAATTATCATGATGCTTATGCAAATTTCTAGTAGCAATCACTACGTCTGCTCCCTTTTGATGCGTCTTGTAGAACGGTACAACATGACGCAGCGGTGTAGCTAGGTCAGCGTCCATAAACAAAACCGCATCACCCTTAGCTCTCTTCATACCAAATTGAACGTCTCTACCTTTACCGACGATAGCTCCAGGTTTTAAAAGTCTTAAATTATTAAACTTAGATTTTTTTTCAAGCACCACGCTATGAGTTTTGTCCGTAGAATTAGCCGAAACTACAAGAACTTCTACATTCATGTTTGCAAGTGTTTTATCTTTTCTGAGTAGCGCCGCTAACTGATCCAGTGTTTTGCCAATTCGTTTCTCTTCACGAAGAGCAGGAATTATGATCGTTAGGTTAACCTGACTACTCTTCACTGTTGAATGCCTCATTATTAGATTTAAACACAAATAATCGATAACCGTTATAGTTCCAAACTAAAGCAAATATTGCACCGATAGCCGTGCTTAGATTTATATCAATAAAGCTTTGTTCCAGGTGCAAGCCTGTACTACTATTAAGTAACTCCGTTAATCGTGCACCATGCCCACTTAGCAAGGTGACGAATATGTAGTAGATAATGTTTAAAAGTATTAAACTACCACTTATTGTCACTAGGGTGAATGGCAATATCTGCCTACGTGCACTATCGGTTTTTGCATTAAATACGTAGCTACGGTTTAGAATAAAACTGAATATTAAAGCACAGCTTGTTCCAATTAGGCTCGAAATAATTTTGTTTTGCCCTAAAACATAAAACGAAAAATTTAATAGACCAAAACTAATCAGTGCATTGCATGTACCAACTATTATGAATCTTAGGATCCGTGCATAGGAAATTTTTTGGACTTTATTCATTATTTTTTTCGAAGAATAGTCACTACTGAAGTGCCAAATGGAAATACAGTATATTTGTGAAACCAAGCCTCAATGTAAAGTAAATTTGTAAATAAAGCGTTGACCCATTTAGGTACATCAACGTACGAAGTTTCTTCATCTGTCTTTCGATTTAAGACTTTGTTCATTGTTCTGAACCCAACTACTAAGAGCAGGGAAAAAACAATTGCATATGATTTCTTTTCGACTACTAATCCGGCTTTTTCTGCAGCCTCCTCAATGCGAGTTGTTGTATATCGGCGCTTGTGATGCAAAGAAACGTCGTGATCGCTCCAAAGCCACTGGTAGGCGGGAACGGTTATTACGATGGCTCCGTCATCCTTTAGTACTCTTTTCCATTCTTTAAGTGCGCTCACTTGTTTATCGATGTGCTCTAGTACATCAAACGCACCAACCATGTCATAGGTCTTTGCTTTAAACGATAGCTTTATATCATCAACTTTTGTTATGCGCTTATAGCCACTTTTTTTCATGAATTTAATTGCATCGTCAGAGATATCAACATTATCAACCGTACCGACTGATTGCAACATGTCTATCGTGCCACCTGTACCGCAACCGACGTTAAGTATTAAAGGATTGCTTTTATTATGCAAAGCCTTGCGAACATATGTTTCGATTATTCTTAGACGTCCTAGATGCCACCAGTAGGTTTTTTCCCGTGCGGCCATACGAGTGTATTCGCTTTTTTTCATGTTTTACTCCTAATTACCCAAATTGAAATCTTACGATACCACACTCTGTTTTACTGTATACATAGTGAAGTATTATACACCAAGGCTTAATCTTTAAGCACTTTAATACGGTGTTAAATTTACTTAAATCTTATACAAAACGTACCTTTGATCTTCATAGATTTTCTTACTAAATATAGTGCTCGCCTGACTTTCTAATCTTGATTGGGTAGTGCTCAGCTGTTTATCGACTATAGCGTACTTTAAACCAAACGATTGCATTTTTGCGACATCATCTTTTTGTAAATCTATAAAGTCTAACAATCTTTCTCTGTATTTTGGTGGTTCGAATCCGCTATATCCATTAAAGATATTCTTGTTATGATATCCCGCCCAAAGCACATCCTCTATAGGCGCGACCGGCAGTGGCACTCCAGGGTAATCCTTCTGGGTACGTAATATTATAATATTATCAATAGATTCATCGGATTGAACTAACTTATAGACTGCTGGAATCTCATAGCCTAGCTTATAAGATGGTATTTTTTGAAAAGGTGCTTCAACGAATTGCTTAACAGGCAGCAGATCAATGCTTACCAGCATTATTACTATTACTAATAACCATTTGCGTCCGCGCGCCGACTTAATTCTGCTAATATTTATTGAGAAGATCGCGAGTAGACAACAAAGCGCAAAAAGACTTATAACACTAGCTCTGCCGACAGCACGCATAAAGGATAGCTGTGGTAAGAATTTATCTACTAGAATGTATGGCAGTGGAATTACTAACTTAAGTTCATTCACGCTGAATATGTACTGTGTTCCTATTTTAAATAAAGGTCCAAGAGAAAAAACAACGCCTGCCGCAAAGAGTAACACGAGCATTATGACAAGTCGTCGCCTTTCTTTGTCTACATCGCTGCCTTTCTTACTCCGTCTTAGGGCCAATACGAGACATACGATCAAAATTATATAAAGCGAAATTCCAGCGTACGAGTAGCTGTCTGGGTTATACGAATTTTTTAAAATAAAGGGTCGTAACTTGTAATAAGCAACGCCGACAGGCGTGCTTTCTTGTGGCATGAAATAGTCGAGTATGCTTGCTGAAAGTGCTGCTTGTTCGCCAATTGAGAAAGTTGCGTTATTGGCTTTCGAAAAACGTACATACTCTTTTGCTATAGGTAGGGTGCACACTATAGCTATTGCTGTTGCAGCCAAAAGCGCAAGTCCCTTTTTGCGATTCCCTATCGCTACATAAGCTATGAAAAATAGAATAATAACCAGACCAAAAACCATCTGATACCACGAAGCGAGGAATAATAAAGCTGAGCATATTGAAAATAATATTATATATCGTTTGCTACCCGTGTCGCGGTATTTAAGCAACAGCAAAATTATAAGTGGCACATAAAAAATACTGAGGTTTTGTAAATGCGTTAATGAGGTCATTTTAGTAGGTGCAAATGCGAAAACTAGTCCAGCTAGGACACTTACCGCCTGATTGCCCTTACTTAAGTAGCGTGCTAAAAGATACATGAACCAAGCAGCAAAAAAGACACTCAAAATGGTCCAGATATTTACGGCAAAAAGAGGATTATTATTAATGAGATACAAGGGTAAGGTAAGAATACCTGCAGAAATCTGAGTCTCGGAATAGAGCATCGAGTCTTTATTTGGAAAGTATATGTTTCCATCAACATAGTTATCACAACGTTGCTGTAATATGCAGTGATGATCCCTGGACAGTGTCCATGCATTAAACATGTGATCACCACCATCAGAATATGATGCTATATTCGTAGCCATTGGCCACATAAATATAACTGTAATAAAAAATAGACCCAATCCAGTCAATAAAACAATTTTGTTTCTAACGATCAATAGTGGTATTTTTTTAAATTTCTGA
>CAJAXB010000036.1 GCA_903946795.1 uncultured Candidatus Saccharibacteria bacterium
CGATCGTATACGGTGTTAAGGTATATAATCGCCCAGTTGATAAATTGGCTGCAACAAAACTTACTAACTGGATGCTGACTAACAAAGTTCTAAAAAAAGGCGATATGGTCGTTACTGTGTCCGGTAAATATCCTGGCCGTGTTGGAACAACGGACACTATCAAGATTAGGGAATTATAGATGTTTACAAAAAAAACTGTCCGCGATATAGATTTGCATGGCAAAACTGTACTCTTACGCGCAGACTATAACGTGCCGGTAGATACAAACGGAAAAATTAGCGACGGCTATCGGATTTATCAGTCGCTTCAGACTCTTAAGTATTTGCAGTCCCAAAAGTGCAAGATTGTTATATGTTCTCACTTAGGACGACCAAAAAGTCCTACGGATCCAGCTTGTAGTTTGCGTCCAGTCGCTAAAAAACTTACATCGCTCCTAAAAACTCCTGTGACGTTTGTTGAGGATTGTGTTGGCGCGAAAGCTGAGACGGCGGTTAAGAATATGAAGCAGGGGGATATAGTCCTACTTGAAAACTTAAGATACCATCCAGAAGAAGAGGCTAATGATCCAACTTTTGCTAAGCAACTCGCGAGCCTTGCTGAAGTATTTGTACAAGATGGTTTTGGAGTCGTTCACCGAGCACACGCTTCCACGGATGCCGTAACGAAATATATCCCCAGCGTAGCTGGTCTGTTACTAGCACAAGAAGTCGATGTTATTACAAATGCAATGTCTAAACCCGAGAGACCGCTTATGGCTGTAATCGGCGGTGCAAAAATAGCAGACAAAATCGGTGTTCTTAATCGCTTTATTGATATAGCTGATGTACTAGTTGTCGGTGGCGCAATGGCTAATACGTTTTTGCTAGCCAAAGGGCTACCTATTGGTAAAAGCAAGGCGGAGAAAGAGGATATTCATCTTGCTCAAGATATCATGAAACGTGCTCACATTGCAGCAAAGCAGAGAAATTTTGTCTTTTACCTTCCTCAGGATGGAGTTGTTGCAAAAAAAGTAGATCCTAAGACAACAACACGTATTGTTGATTGGGATGCGCATGTCATAGCAGACATTGAGCAGTATCCCCGGAAACCATCAGCGCGTGCATCAAAAGTAGAAGAAAGTGAGTTTATTCTCGACATTGGACCATTCTCAAGTGCCTTTATTTCCGGCGCGATGCAGCTATGTAAAACAGTTATCTGGAACGGATCACTTGGAGTAACTGAAATACCTGCTATTCATAATCCAATTGGTCCTTTTGCGCACGGCACTGAGCAACTCGTTGATGCCATGCTCGGATCACATGGCAACAGACCATTCAGTATTGTTGGTGGTGGGGACACTGTTGGCTACATTGAGAATAGGCAACTGACTGAAAACTTTAACCATGTATCTACTGGGGGTGGGGCTAGTCTTGAACTGATGAGCGGTAAAAGGTTACCGGGTGTTGAAGCATTAGCCAATAAGTAAATGATTTACTCGTTCTTTTATACAATAGCCATGGTACAATTCTTTATATAAAGCATAAGCAAAATAATATGAACCAAAACAGAACACTTATTGTCGGTAACTGGAAAATGAATCTGAACGTGCAGCAGGCAAGTATTCTTGTGCATCGCTTACATGAACGCATTCGAATTCGAAGAGATATTGAGCTTGTTCTCGCGCCGAGTATGCTAGCTTTACAGCCGCTCAGCCTACAAATAGACCGTCGTAAGTTTCGGTTGTGTGCTCAAAACGCTTATTTTGTCGATGAAGGTGCATACACTGGAGAAGTTTCTTTTGCTATGCTGCAAGACCTCGTGCATTACGTCATCGTTGGGCATTCAGATCGTAGGCATAAATTCAACGAATCCCTTGAAACAATTCGTGACAAGGTTGCAGCAGCAATACGCAATGACATCTCTCCAATCCTGTGCGTAGGTGAAACAGCACAAGAGCGTAAGGACGGCGAGACGAAACAAGTCATACACGATCAAGTTACGACTGCATTGAGTAATTTAGCATCTCGAGATGTGGCTAAAGTTGTAATTGCCTACGAGCCTGTATGGGCTCTCAGTAATGGTACCGACTATGCGCATCATGAAATTCCAACACCTGATACTATTGCAGAAGCGACAAAGGCAATTCGCCACAATGTCAGTGAACTGTACGGACCAACCGCCGCAAAAACAATGCGCATTCTGTACGGAGGTAGTGCAAGTGCTTCCACGGCTCGAGGTCTTATGGAGAGTGAAGGCGTAAACGGCCTGCTCGTTGGTGGAGCAAGTTTAAACTACCAAGAGTTTTCTGGAATCGTTGATGCGGCGTATCGTATGCAAACTGCAATAAACGGAGAAGCTTAAATGGAAAATTCGCAACAACCTACACCAACCCCATTTACAGACGTCGCGCGCCCTGGTGCGACTCCTGCAAATCCGAGTTCGAGGCCAATAATTACTACCAACACTCCTGAGCAAAAAGATCCGATGATGACTACTGCTCCAATAGTACAGCCTCCAGTGCCGTCGCCATCGCCAACACCCACTCCTGAACCTGCTGCTCCCGTAGTTGCACAATCTACTACCCCAGTCGTTGCTTCTACAGAGCCAATGCATAAACTCAAGCATGACGAAGGCCACATCGGTCATGTGGGTAAACGACCAATGAAAAAACGTAAGCTTATCATTGGAATCCTGGTCTTTTTTAGTTTTGCAATCGCCTTCTACATCATTTTCATCCGTACATCATCATAGAATGAGCACACTTTAAAGTGTAATGTTTGGTACAATTGATTGATGCACCGAGACCTATTCACGAGTTTAAATCCCGAACAAAAAAGAGCAGTTGAGACGACTGATGGCCCCCTCCTCATTCAGGCTGGTGCTGGTAGTGGTAAAACGATGGTACTTACCCATCGCATTGCTTATATACTGACGTCACACAGAGCAACGCCACCTGAAATACTTGCAGTAACCTTTACGAATAAGGCTGCCAAAGAAATGCGAGAGCGTGTTTGGAAACTACTGGCCGCAGATGAGCATGGCGGGGAAATGTCTCGTAACTTCATGCCATATATGGGTACTTTCCACTCCATTTGCGTACGGCTGTTGCGTCAAGATGGTGAATATGTTGGAGTGCCACGGTCTTTTGTAATTTTTGATGAGGCCGACCGGACGACAGCCATAAAGCGAATTATTAAGCAGCTACATATTGATGACAAGACATTTCCTGCCCGGACGATAGGAGGCCTTATCAGCTCTGCTAAAAATGAAATGATAGGACCTGAAGCCTATGCTAATACTGCTTCCAGCCCTGCGCAGGACGCTGCAGCCCAAGTGTACCCTTTGTACGAAAAAATGCTCAAGGAAGCCGGTGGATTAGACTTTGACGATCTCATCGCCAAGACAGTTAACATGTTACGTTTACATAAGAATGTGCGTGAACGGTGGCAACAACAATTTAAATACGTCATGATTGATGAGTATCAGGATACAAACACCGCTCAATACAAACTTGTGAAACTTCTTACAGGTCCGGCTAACAATATTGCAGTAGTAGGAGATGACTGGCAGTCAATATATAGCTGGCGCGGCGCAGACTTCAAGAACATTTTGCGCTTTGAAAAGGATTTTAAGAACTGTACAGTTGTAAAACTTGAACAAAACTATCGAAGCACAAAACCAATTCTGGATGCCGCACATGCGATCATTACTAAAAACGATCAGCGCAGTCATAAAGAGCTATGGACTGCATCAGAAGGTGGATCACCCGTGCGTATAACTCAGGTTTCAAGTGAGCGTGCAGAAGGGGAAGCTATTGTACGGCTGATGCGCAATCATATTGATAGCGGTCAACGTACATATGCCGATTATGCAGTATTGTATCGTACAAATGCCCAGAGCCGGTCAATAGAAGAGGCCTGCATACACTATGGAATTCCGTACAAAATTGTAGGCGGCCAAAGGTTCTATGACCGTAAGGAAATAAAAGACCTTATGGCTTACTTACGTGTTATTTTCCAAGCTGAAGACAGAATAAGTTTTGAGCGAATAGTCAATGTGCCATCGCGCGGCATAGGAGCAAAATCATTGCTCGGCTTTTTTTCCTGGGCAGACCAAGAATCTTTACAGCTCAGCCAGGCGCTTGGTCGCGTTGCAGAATGTACGAGCATTACTCCACGCGCACGCAAGAGTCTGAGTGAACTTGGAGACCAACTCTCAAAACTACGAGAACTGAGTGCGGAGCTGCCAGTGAGTAGTTTGATTGAATCACTTGTACGAACCATTGAATATATGCAGTATCTTAATGATGGAACTGCACAGGGTGAGTCTCGACAAGAAAACGTCCGCGAATTACAAAGTGTCGCTCAGGAATATCAGGATGTTGGCCTTGAAGGATTTTTAGAAGAAGTTGCACTAGTTAGTGATTTGGACTCCGTAGAATTTGGCAATAATGCTGTTACGTTAATGACACTACATGCTGCTAAAGGCCTTGAGTTCCCAGTTGTTTGCATGATTGGCATGGAGGAAACGATCTTTCCACATTCACGTGCGCTGTATGATCAGTCGGAGATGGAAGAAGAACGTCGGCTCTGTTACGTCGGTATGACGCGAGCTAGGGAAGAATTATATTTATACTATGCAAGCAGCCGCGTCTTATACGGTGGCATACAACACAATCCTCCAAGTCGGTTTCTATCTGAAATTGGCGGGGGTGCATTAGAACAAAGCCAAATACAACATTCTGATGCTGCATCTTCACATGGTTATAATCCCCCTTCACCAGATGCCTTCACGAATCATAATGCCGACGAGCCGCATTATGTGCAGGATTTTGAAGTTGGTGATATGGTTCGCCATAGTGTTTTCGGGGAAGGGCAAATCATGGAACTTGAAGGGTCCGTTGCAAATGTATACTTTAAGGGCAGGGGATCGAAAAAACTCAATGTAGCTTTTGCTCCCCTAGAAAAATTATGAAAAAAATTTGGATTGCTATAGGTAGAATATGTTTTTGGATAGCCTGGCCTGGTATTTGGCTAGTAGTGAAGGTGACACCTCCTCGAACTCGACTCGTTGTGGTCCATGATAAAAAGATATTATTAACAAAAGACTGGCTCGGAGCGGGCGATTGGACCTTGCCAGGTGGTGGCCTACGTCAAGGTGAAGACCCTGCTGAAGGAGCTGTTCGTGAGCTCATGGAAGAAACTGGCATAAAAGTTGCAACGCATCAATGCGTCAAGTTTGGCATGAAAACGCTAAAAGGCAGAGGGATTACAAGCCGAAATCATTGTTTTATTATCA
>CAJAXB010000037.1 GCA_903946795.1 uncultured Candidatus Saccharibacteria bacterium
GTAGCTCTCGAAATGCTAGCAGGGTTTAAAACAGTATGGCTACCAAAAAAAGCTCGACGCATTAAAATAGGATCCGGTTTTCTTCATAAAGCTCTGCCGTTCATGCTAAAACATATCAGAAAACTAGAACGCGTCTCTCGTAAAAGAGGAGTAGCACTGTTCCATAGCACAATCTTCAAGCGAGTAACCGGTCTCATAATACTCATTCTTGCATTGAGCGCATTTATTGCGCCACCATTTTCTGGTCTTGATACTGTGCCTTCAATGGGGGCAGTCATCATAGCTCTTGCTTTTATTATTGAAGATATCTATCTCTACATGGTCGGGGTGCTGCTCGGCGTCGTCGGCATTGGTATTTTAAGCGCCACTGCAACCGCGATTACAGCGCTCCTTAAGTACGTTGTCAATATTTTTTAAAACGTATATATGTACCAGCTCCGGTGCTTTCGGGAATGTTTCTTGTGCTCAATAGGAAATATATAGCTAATTAATCGGGCGCCTTTTTTCATTTCTTTTTCCGCCTTTCGGCCAAGTCGAGGCATAGTTCTTGGAACAAGGAAGGCCATAACAACATCAGCCTGTGAAATATCTTGATGCCAGAAATTACCAAGACGAATATGTGTATTCTTGTGTCCAAGGCTTCGTGCCCATGCGATTGCCCATAGGAGTGGGTTAAGCTCATACCCAATAGCAATGAAGCCCCTTTGAGCTGCAGCACGAACGAGTCTTCCATCCCCGCAGCCAAGCTCAATATATATATCGCCAGGTTTCATATCAGCATCGTCAAGCAGAACCTCAATATCATATGATCGGGCAGGTACCCATGGTGCACCAGAGATACTACTCACTGCAAATCCTAACAGCAAAAAGAGTACAACGAGTGAGACAATAATCATTGTCTAAGGGTATACCATCCCAACACAGGTTTACAATACATCACCTTTATTCATAGCTCGCTTTTAGGCTATACTAAAGAAAAGGAAAAACACATATGAAATTCGTTAAAAAAATATCTCGTAAAATACCAACGATAGCTATAAATCCTTTTTCTTTGGGAGATGTATTATTCCGCAAGGATAAACGGATCGAAACATTTCTAGCGCTTGAACAAGATAAACGGATCGATCTCCTGCGCTCAGTTACGACAACAGTTAAGAAAGATATTCTAAAACGTATTCCTGAAACTGAATTTGTTAGCATCCTCCAGACACTTGATCCGGATGAAGCAACTGACATGCTTCAGCTTGTCTCAAAAGCAAAAAGGGAACGCGTACTCAATGACTTGAGCGCAGAGCTTAAGGACTCCTTGTCTATTCTATTGGCGTTTGATCCGGAAACGGCAGCCGGTCTTATGACCCTTGACTACATTCAGGTAGATGAAAAGGAGACAATTGAGGGGGTCGCAGAAAAGTTTAAACAACATGAAAAGAAGACAGGACGACCGCCAGTTATTATAGTTTTAGAAGACGGAAAACTACATGGATTCTTACCGGGACACGCACTCGGAATTGCCAGACGTACTGAAAAGATATCAAACTATGTAAAACGAATGCAGTCTGTTTCTTACGCTGCAAAGCACAAAGACGTCGTTAACCTCTTCCAGTCTCATCCACACACCAAAGTTGCTGTACTCAACGACTCTGATGAAGTTGTAGGAATTATCTATTCGGACGATATTCTTCAACTCATCGAAAAAGAGCAGGGAGCGTCACTGTATAACTTTGCGGGTATTAAGCAAGAAGAAAGCGTGACTGACTCCGCTCGCAGTAAAGTCAATAACCGCTATCGCTGGTTAATTATTAACCTTGGAACTGCGTTCTTAGCATCATTTGTCGTCAGCCTATTTTCTAAAACACTCGATAAATACGTGCTCCTCGCAATCTACATGCCCATTGTAGCTGGCATGGGAGGAAATGCTGCAACGCAAACACTGGCTGTACAGGTGCGCGGTATTAGCTTAAAACAAATCGATCTTAGTAATGCCTGGATGTCTCTACGAAACGAACTCGGTGCCGGACTCATCAATGGGGTTATAAATGGAATCATTGTCTTTACAGTCGTCATGGTTGTTAACCATGACTTTGGAATTGCTGTAGTTCTCGGGCTTGCCATGATCATCAACCTGCTTGTTGCAAGTACTTTCGGTACACTGGTTCCGTTAGTTATGAAAAAACTTGGCAAAGATCCAGCGACATCAGCAACAATCTTCATTACCACCGCAACAGATATACTTGGATTCTTAGCTTTTCTTGGTCTTGCTACCGTACTCTTGGGCTAATTACCAACCCGTAAGGCATCGATAGGATCTTTTCGCGCTGCCTTAATTGCAGGAATTGTTCCAAATATTATTCCCACTGATATTGAAACGACTGCCGCAATAACAACAACCGGCCATGTAATGACTGGCGAAAGATCAGTCGTTACCTTGATGAGGAAATTGACGACAAAGGATGCGAATATACCTATAACTCCCCCAAGAACACTCAGTACGATTGCTTCGGCCATAAACTGATTTCGTATTTGTCGATTCGTTGCACCGACAGCTTTACGAACACCAATTTCTCGCGTGCGCTCGCTCACTGATACAAGCATGATATTCATGATACCAATACCACCAACTACAAGTGATATGGCTGCGATAGCCGCAATGAATCCTGTCAGTTTATCAAGCACTGAAGAAGTGACTTGAAGATTTTCACTTTGCAGCAAAACGGTTGTATCGTCCTGACCACCATGCGATTCTTTAATTGAATTAGAAATTTGAGAAGCGAGGTTTCCGGCATTATTTGGATTCTGTGGTCGAGCCAATACCCGAATGACTGGAGCTGCAGTTCCGGCTATTTCCTTCAGGCTTGGCGCTGGAACAAATATTGCCTGGTTGAGGTCGATGCCTTGACCAAGAGGATTACTAGTAAACTTCTCAAAGACCCCACGTACAATATAGTCTTGACCCCGAATTGTAATGACCTGACCAAGAGGTACATTTTCTTGAAAAAGCTGCTCTGCAACCGTCTTACCAATAACAGCAACTTGACGGGCTGTTTCACCAGTTGAAAAGTAGCTGCCATATTCAATTTTTTGCTGTAACAAATTAGGGAGGGAAGGATTAGTGCCCAACACAAAGCCATCTGCATATTCCCGACCATCTGCAATCACACTACCATTTAATAAACGTATCGGCGTGGCGTCTTTCACACCAGCACTTCCTTCTACGATAGCGACGTCTCGATCGTTAAGCGTGCCACTACCAAAACCGTACACAAAGTCAGGGTTAATCTTTTGAATATTGCCATTCGTATCTCGTTTTACGCCCTTACCGGCGCGAACTGTTATGAGGTCGCTACCAACGCTTTTTATTTCACCAATAATTTGTTTTTTGATGCCTTGACCCAGACTCACTATTGTAACAACCGAAACGATTCCTACGACAATGCCAAACATAGTGAGTGAACTTTGCCATCTTGATTCACGAATCGTCTTGTAAGCTACTTTAAAGTTACCGCTATGCATCTGCGGACCTCTTTGCTTTCGCTGCTTTACGCCTCTTTGCTTGAGCCTTAGCCTTACGCTTCTTTGTAGAAGGCTTTTCAGGTCGGAAATCCATCATAGCTGAAACACCGGCAAGATCATCTTCTTCAGTTTTTCGCGGATAGACGTACATTGCCTTTTTGGCAAGTGCAGGGACTTCACCAACTGGAGTACGCTGATCATGTACGATGCATCCATCATGCATATATACGACACGGTCTGCATAACGTGTTATCTCAGGGTTATGGGTCACCATAATAATTGTGTTGCCTGTACGATGTAACTCGCTCAGCAGCTCCATAACAATAAGGCTTGATGCGCTATCTAAGTTTCCAGTTGGTTCATCGGCAATTATGATCTGAGGATCTCCAACGAGTGCTCGCGCAATCGCTGCACGTTGTACCTGACCACCACTAAGAGCTTTGGGCATGAAGTATTGACGATCTTTGAGTCCTACACGATCTAATACATCTTCTGCACGTTGCAATCGCTTTACGGTACTCACACCTCGGTACATGAGGGGCAGGGCAACGTTATCAAGTACAGTCAGTTTAGGAAGAAGGTTGAACGACTGAAATACAAACCCAATTTTATCGCGGCGCATTTTTGCGCGCTGATTAGAACGAAGCTTTGATACGTACCGATTGCTGAGCATGTATTCGCCATGCGTGGGACGATCAAGTAGTCCAATAATATTCATGAGAGTCGACTTTCCAGATCCACTTGGTCCCATAACTGCGACGAACTCTCCAGCCTCAACATCAATAGAGACTTCGTCGAGCGCCACAGTTGTGGCATCGCCGAAGCCGTACAGCTTACTGACGTCTTTTATAGAAATAATGGGCATAGAATTGAGGCTTCTCCGATCCTATGGTCATTCATAGGAGTAGATACCTTTATTCTACGATGTTACGTAAAAATTACGCAAGTAAATCTGGCACTTTTGTCAAAGAAGTACTAAAAACGGTATACTAAACAGGTTCGTACATACACGGAGGGGTCGCATAGTGGTCTAGTGCGCCATCTTGGAAAGGTGGTATGGGGGCAACTCCATCGAGGGTTCAAATCCCTCTCCCTCCGCCACGATTTTTTTATGAAATTTTTGTTCCGATTTTTTCACCACGAGAAGCACGAAGTAGGTTATCTTCCTTCATAGCATCAAAGACAATAACCGGCATGTTCTGTTCCATTGCAAGACCAAGCGCTGCTTTATCCATCACTGAAATTGATGTATTCTCAACAGCTTCTTGGAAAGTTAGTTCTTCCAGTATTTCGGCATCCGGGAACTTCACTGGATCTTTTGTATAGACTCCATCTACCTTCGTGGCTTTAAGGACAACATCACATTCAAGCTCAAGTGCGAGACTTACTGCAGCAGTATCAGTCGTAAGATATGGTCTTCCAATTCCGCCTGCAACAACAACTACCCGATGCTTTTGTAAGTGCTTATTAGCTAGACGGAATACAAATGGCTCTGCGACTTGCTCAGCAAATATATTACTGAGACATCGTGTTTCAAGTTCTTGAGCTTCAAAAATATCTGTAAGAGCTAGGGCGTTGATCATAGTCGCGAGCATACCCATATGATCACCAGTGACTCGCTGGATACCGTGACCGGCAATCTGCGCACCACGAACAAAGTTACCGCCACCAACCATGATAATGACCTGGCAGCCACTGTCACTGACTTTTTTTACTTCCTGGGCGAGCCAGGCAACAAGTTTAGGATCGATACCACTTTCAAATTCACCAGCTAACTGTTCGCCTGAGAGTTTCAGCAGAATGCGGTTGTGTGTATCAGCCATTGCAACCAGTCTAGCAGAGAAGGGTGTACCAAGCTATACTAGTACTATGAAATTATACTCATGGAACGTAAATGGAATTCGCGCAGTCATTAATAAAGGTGACTTTCAGAAATTTATTGCAGAGCACGATCCAGATATTTTATGTCTTCAAGAAACGAAAGCGAGTCGCGAACAAGTTGAGATTGATCTTCCTGACTACCAGGAATACTGGAACTCCGCGATCAAGAAAGGCTATTCAGGGACAGCAATCTTTACTAAAGATGCTCCACTACAGGTAATCAATGGATTTCCAGAAGATATTATAAAAAAATATGAAGTTCATGGTGATACCTATGGAAACCCCAACGACGAAGGCCGCGTTATTGCAGCTGAATATGAAAAATCTTGGGTAGTCACCGTATATACACCCAATGCAAAAGGAGACCTCTCTCGTCTTGAGCTCCGTCACAAGCACTGGGATAAGGCATTTCTTGCCTACGCCAAAGAACTCGAAAAAAAGAAGCCCGTTCTATTTTGCGGTGACCTTAATGTCGCCCATACTGAAGACGACCTTGCAAATCCGAAACCAAATATCGGTAAGCATGGGTTTACTAATGAAGAACGAGAAGGCTTTGATAACTTTGTGAAAGCTGGTTTTGTAGATTCATTTAGATTATTTACAAAAGGCAATGGACATTACAGCTGGTGGACACATTGGGCGAATGCTCGAGCACGTAATGTAGGTTGGAGAATAGATTACTGGCTAGCGTCAAAATCTCTGCAAAAACATATCAAGAAAGCAACCATTCATCCTGACGTCATGGGAAGTGATCACTGTCCAGTAAGTATTGAACTGGATTTCTAGATGAAAAAACCATTCGCAGTTTTTGACATAGATGGCACGCTCATCCGCTGGCAACTCTATCATGCAGTCGTGCAAAAACTCGCCAGTGCAGGGCATCTAGGTCCCGATGCGCTAAAAACATTACATAACGCCCGAATGCGCTGGAAAAATAGGGAACACAAAGAAGCCTTTCATGATTACGAAAGAACACTTATTCAAACCTACGAGGACGCCTTGCCGGATCTTAAGCCTCAAGACTTTGATACCTATGTCGAGCAAGTTATTACAGAATACAAGGACCAAGTATACACCTATACAAGAGACCTTATTCAATCCTTAAAGAAACAAGGATACATGCTACTTGCTATCTCAGGATCTCATGAAGAGCTCGTACGAGCTATTGCAATGCATTATGGTTTCGATGACTTTGTTGGAACGCAATATAATAGAACAACGGATGCATTTTCTGGAGAAAAGAAACTAGGAAGCGCCGATAAAAAAAGTATTCTACAGCAACTAATAGCCAAACATAGTCTTAATACAAAAGACAGTATTGCTGTTGGTGATAGTCTCAGTGATGCAGCTATGATGGAACTTGTCGATAAGCCAATAGCCTTTAACCCGGATCAAAAACTCTATAGTCGAGCCCGAGAATCATCCTGGAACATCGTCATTGAACGAAAAAATGTAATCTATGAAATGGAACCTCATGGCACCACGTACATATTGGCATAAGCAAGGCAAGACACCGCTCTATCCTGATCTCATTTGGAGCAGGCCAGAGAATAAGCAAGCCGCTGGTAAACTGTTGATTATTGGCGGACACGCATATGGCTTTTCTGCACCTGCCATTGCATATCAAGAAGCTATAGCTGCTGGTATTGGAAGTGCGCGGGTATTGATTCCTGATCATATTAAAAAACAATTAGAGCATTTCCAAGGGCCTTCTCTAGAAATAACCTATGCACCAAGTACACCAAGTGGAAGTTTCGCGAGTCGCTCACTAGCTGAAATGCATGATGGAGCTTCCTGGGCAGACGGCATACTACTCGCTGGAGATCTTGGTAAAAATAGCGAAACCGCAATTGTCATTGAGAAATTACTCAAAGCTACGCCTCATTCCATAACAATGACTCAAGATGCAGCCGAGTACGTGATTGCACACCCCGAGACACTTCTACAAAGGCCTAATACTGCGCTTGTTTTAACTCTTACGCAGCTTCAACGATTATTCAAAAATAATAAATCAACGACTGCCATCACACATAGTATGGACCTTGTGCAACTTATTGATGTACTCCACGAATGGACAAAACGCTGTAAGGTAGCCTGCATAATCAAGCATAACGATACCGTGGTAATCGCCTACAATGGAGAAGTCAGCACTACCACAAATACAGACTACACAGAAGAAACATGGCAAATACCAATTGCAACACATATCGCAGTCTGGTGGTTACAAAACCCAACAAAAGCGTTCCAAGCAATGACAAGTGCACTTGTCGAGCATGATGCATAGAGATTCTTTACAGCTGGTGCCGCAGGACGGACTTGAACCGTCACGAGATTGCTCTCACAGGATTTTGAGTCCGGCGTGTCTACCAATTCCACCACTGCGGCTTCAGATATAAAGAATGCGCCCCTATGACAGGGGTAATTGTATCATATATTCTCAAAAACCAGGTGTAGATTACTATTAAAGCACAAGCAATTTGTGCCTCATTTTACATTGAAATAACGTATACTAAAGAGTAATACATATGTCGGATACTACACACACAAAAAATGATTTAGATAGCGATGCTCAGCACGCTACTGATTTAATTCGTCAAAAAATAGAGGGGCTGTATGCAAGTGAGCCCAGTGCCGAAGAAGAAGTTGCAGAAAGTTTTGATCCCACAGTCAAATCCCATTCAAAACACCAACGCTTCATGCAAGATCTTACCAAGTCCGGGAAATCATTGGCTGACATCCAAACTGCATGGCACCAATATTATGCAGCACTCCCAGATAACGAAAAACATGCAGTATGGCAAGAATTTTATGACCAACATGGCAAACAAGATGTCTCGCAGTACGCTACCCAATCTACAATAGAAATTCCTAAAAGTCACAATACAAAGCAGATGCAACCAGGCAAACGGTCTGTCAGTGAACTAAAGAAACAACTCTTAGCTGCGCCAAGAACTAAATCGCGTGGCTCATTAAAGGCTAAACAACACTTTCAGTCACTATTGTTTGGATTGGCGATGGGGTCAATCGTGGTCTTGATTATGCTCTTTGGACTCTTTAATGACCGCTTTATAGCACCCTTCATAAGCCCTAGTAAGCAGGTAAGTAATACGCCGATCATCATTGATAGTGCAACAACCGCAGTAGGTTCGGTTCCTAAAATTATAATTCCAAAAATAAACGTTGAAATTCCTGTCATTTACGACGAACCATCTCTGCAAGAGGGAGCAATTCAAAAAGCCTTAGAGCGAGGCGTCGTTCACTATGCTAATACGCCGAATCCCGGAGAGCTCGGAAATGCAGTAATCTTTGGACATTCGAGTAATAACATCCTCAACAAAGGGCAATACAAGTTTGCATTTGTACTACTAAATAAACTTGAGATCGGTGACGTCTTTTTCTTAACGAAAGATGGAGTACGCTATTCCTACAAGATCTATGATAAGAAGATTGTTAAACCTACAGACTTAGGAGTATTGAATGCAACATCAAAGCCTGCAACTGCAACTCTCATTACCTGTGACCCTCCTGGAACATCGTTGAATCGTCTCGTCGTAGTCGGTGAGCAGATCAATCCAGACCCAAAGAACAACAAACCAAGCACTGTCGCGCAATCAAACGAACAACTAACAGTTATTCCTAGTAACTCGCCGAGCCTGTGGCAACGGTTCGTAAACTGGGTTAAGGGTCTGTAGAAGAATTAATTCTGGATCGTGATCTTTAGATTACTTCGAGTGAGTGAAGTTTTTGAGGCATCATTTGTTGTTGGAGCTAGGGTATAGAGACGATTATACTCGCGATCAAAGTATGCTCGAGATCCAGGAATAATTGGAACGAGCGTTTGCTGATTAATGCCGTCGTAATCAAAGACGACGACTTTATTGTCGTTATTCACAACGATACGATGACCATCCATCCATAAAGCTTTATATTCAACGGGTATGTTTAGTGAGGACTCATAATATGTACGACGTACTGTTTCGGCATCGTAGAGAGCGAATTTCTTACCACTTTGCGCCATGATGAAGCGCGCATTCGCTGAGAAAGAGATAAATTTAGGATCTTGAATAATCAGTGTCGTGAAGAGAGAAGGACTGGCCTTCGGGTCTGTAGAAGGATCATTGGCAGGATCCTTATAGATGTACACTTTACCTTGGGAATTGACACCAACAGCAGCATAAAAGTGATCATCAAATTTTGCATAATCAAGTAAGTAGGTGTCACTGCTGAGTCCAGAGCGAATTAAAAATTGCTTATCACCATCTTTAATTTTGACCATTGCTTTTGTTGGGTCTTTTTCATCAGAGGCAGCGTAGAGTATAACTTTCTCAGCATACGCTTTATACGACAAGACATTTGAAAGCACTGGCTGAATATTTTTTTCTTTTGTATCGACAAAGCTCAGCTTCTTCGTGGTGCCATCATAAAGATATAGCTTGTCGAACTTTTTATCTCGCATTGTGACTGTAGTGGGGTTAACGTTCAGTAACTTGTTTACGTTTATTGAGCTTTGAGGCGTGTCCCGATCAAGCACAATATACTCATACGCATTACCGTATATATGTTTTAAAATCACATGTCGGTTATCAGATGACCATTCGACAAGCTCATAGCCTTGATTTAATGTCGTAGGAGTTAAAACACTAGATGGAAGCGAAATTGTTTTGACAGCAACCGTTGGATCTCCACTATCAAACACATCAAAGTTCGTCATTGAACCAGGTTGTAAGACGAGAAGCCACTTACGATCGAGACTTTGGGTTGAGAACGCCGGAGCGCTCGCATATGTTTTCTGATCTTTTGGAGTGATTTTGGTCGGAAACAAGAAAGGATAGACTAAGCGCTCAATCGTACTACCTTCAAGATTAAAGGATCGTGTCCACGTTCTATAACCATCACGCTTCAATTCGATTTTGTAAGGCCCTGCAGGCACTGTCAAGCGCTTATCGGTCGTACCAACATCTTTGCCGTTGAGATAAATTTTTGCAGCTTCAGGAGCAGCATCGGCAAATATGAGGCCGTTTTGGATAACCTCACCGGTCTTTCGGTTAAAGTCAAAACCATATGATTGCAGCACTAGGATAGCGGAGGTCATAAAGATAGCAATGCCAATGAGCGTATAGCCAATATACAGGCGCCGTTGATGTTTTCGTTTTTTATCTGGGTCTAGAAAATCCATATTGTTTGTTTTTATGTCCGTACTAATGAGTATACCACGCATAACATCTTTGCAAACTATATTTCATCACTGAAAAAGAGGCAGAATATTACTTGTCAGGCAGCATGTATCCAAGGTACTATTAATGTATAAGCGTGAGCAGTAAAAGCATAGGCGTAAACAAGGACCATTCGTGAGTGCACAAAGGGATACAATCGTAATTAATGGCAAGATGTATAATGCGACATCTGGTCTCCCTGTGCACTCACCCACCATCATTAAGCCAACTCCGGCTCATGTCGATGTTATGATTCATGCAAAAAAAACAGCGCACAAGTCAGGTGTCAAACATGCAGCGCATCCCAAGCCAAAGCCGCATGTCGCCCGTACTGCAACCATCACATCAAGTGCGGTTCACAATAAAACTGAACGATCTAAAACACTGATGCGCCAAATATTAAAAAAGCCTGAAGTTGAGGCAGGCGCTAAACAAGTATCACTATCGAAACCAGCCGCGCAACCGGAACATATTGTAATGCGCGCTAATCGAAACGCAGCCCGTGAGGCTCGTGCCGCAGCGACACCTCAGCATGCAAAAGTGCACAAATTTAAAAGTCACAGCGAAGACACAGTAGTAACTCGTGTTGCAGATATCGCTGTTAAGCCTGCGCCCCACGCTGTACAAAAA
>CAJAXB010000038.1 GCA_903946795.1 uncultured Candidatus Saccharibacteria bacterium
CCGTTCACTAAATCCCCAGCCACATGCTGGAGGCATGCCGTATTCAAGCATTTCAACGTAATCGATATCAAGCATCATTGCTTCATCATCTCCCGCATCACGCATACTCTGTTGCTCCGTAAAACGATGTAATTGATCAAGAGGATCATTTAACTCAGTAAAGCCGTTACCGAGTTCACTACCAGCAATAATTGGCTGAAACCGTTGAACGGTATTCGCATCATCAGGATTAGTCTTAGCGAGGGGACTAATGAATAGTGGTGTGTTGACCAGCCACACTGGACCAGCAACGTCTTTTCGTATATTTTTCCAAAGCTTATCAATACCACGCGCTTTATTTTCTGTTTGAGCTACTTCAAGATTATGCTCTTTCAGAGCATTTTTAACTTCATCAAGCGTACAATCAAAAACGTCAATACCGTATTTCTTTTTTATAGTTTCAGCGTAATCCCACTGCTCCCAATCTTTGGATAGATCAATATCAAATTCACCAATCTTAAAGGATAATGTGCCAAATGTTTTTTCGATAATGTAGCGGTACATATCGGTCATGAAGGCGATACCATCTTGCCAATCTGCATAAGCCCAATACCATTCCATAGCTACGTGCTCTGGAAGATGTTCATCTGTATAATTTTCATTCCTGAAGCGTGGTCCAATGTCATATACCTTGTTATAGCCTCCACCAACGAGACGTTTCAATGGAAGCTCATGACTTATTCGTAAGTAAAAATCTTGGTCAATAGCGTCCATGTGAGTAACAAATGGGTTAGCATCCGCTCCACCGGTCGTATGTTCAAGCACGGGTACATTAATTTCAATGAAACCTCGTTCATTCAAAAAGTCTCTAGTTGCTTGCCAAAACTTAGAGCGACGGATAAATCGTTCGTATACGTCTTGATTGACATTGGTGTCAATATATCGACGGCGAAGTCTTTCTTCTTTATTTGAAAATCCGTCTTGAGCTGTCGGCATTGGCCGCAGACTTTTGGTCAGGATTCTTAGATTATGAACAGTAATAGACTGTTCTCCTGTTTTTGTCGTTGCAGCAATACCAGTTACTTCAATAAAATCACCTGCGTCCAAGAGATTTATATTCTCTAAATGTAATTCACTTTTTGTGTGGTCCGCTTTTTGCATATCTGCTTCATTAAGGAAGACTTGCATGGACACATGCGCATCCTTAATAACTATGAACGCAATCTTTCCAAATTTACGTATTCCAGTAATGCGGCCTACGGTACAAATTTTTGTACCCTGCTTTTCGAAATCTGTATAACTAGCAAGGATCTCGGCAATAGAATGTGTTTTATACGACTTTGCAGGGTATGGATTTACGCCAAGAGCCTTTAGCTCATCTAATTTTCTAAGACGTTCGTTTCGGAGTTCTTTGAGTGTAGCCATTAGATCACAGTATAACTTCTTTCATAGCATCAGCCAAGAAGAAGCTTTTTACCTTTCTTAAGATATATCTGTAATCTTGTAATGTGCGGTTTCAGCAGGTGTGACAATTTCTACCAGTTCACCCACCTTTTTGCCCAACAATGCTTTACCAATTGGAGACTCGTCAGAAATCTTGCCATTCATTGGATCGGCTTCAACCGTACCAACAACCTGGAAAGCTTTCGTGGCGCCTGAATCACTTTTCATCTTTACTGATGAACCGATCTGCACTTTGCTATCACCTTTTGGCTTTTTAATAACTTCAACGTTTTGCAGTATATTTTCAATCTCAGCAATGCGCGCTTCAGTTCGTTCCTGCTCGAGTCGTGC
>CAJAXB010000039.1 GCA_903946795.1 uncultured Candidatus Saccharibacteria bacterium
ATGTGGGGACTCGATCCAAAAGCATTATGGGACCTTGCCGTCGCTAATCAGCGTGGTGCAAGCTGGCTCGATGGCATGCTCAATTCATCGCATGCATCACTTCGAGAAATAGCAGAATGGTTACTCTGGCTTGCAACACTTGCCATGCATGAGCCATTACTTGTCACAATCGAACATGTACTGGGTCTCGCGTCTAGCGAGACATTTACAAGTCCGGTGCGCACTTACTTTATGGAATCAAGCGCGCGGGATAGCGACTATCTTCACGGGCTGTCAGCAATTCGTATTCTTCTCGGTATGGTACATGATTTCTCAAGAACAAGCAGTGGAACACTCAAAGACTTTGTTGCTTTTGTACAACTATCTATTGATACGGGCGAAGTTATTGCCGATGAATCAAGTTTTGTGAGCGGTGAAAATGCTGTACAACTGATGAGTGTACATAAAGCTAAAGGACTAGAGTTTGAATCCGTTTATATTGTCGATGCTGTCGAAAAACAATGGCAGCCATCGAGTCGTGGGCGAAAAGCTCCTGCTAACGTTCCACTCAAACCAGAAGGAGATAATGGAGATGACTTCGTGCGCCTGATGTACGTTGCAGCGACACGTGCGAAGCGTAATGTCTACGCAGCAAGTTTCAGGGAAGACATCAAAGGGGCAGATGTGCTCGCTTCTCCACTGATTCATGATGCACTTTCATTGAAGGTGCACGAAAGAAAGAATATTGAAAACCCTATTACTATTTTGGAAGAACATCTCAATTGGCCACATCTCAATGACACTGATGAAAAACGAATCCTAGGTAGCATCCTAGAAAACTATGCACTGAGCGCAACCGGACTCCTGGACTTCCTTGATGTCAGCAATGGTGGTCCAGAGTCATTTTTTGCACGTCACCTCCTCCGTCTACCAAGTGTCACAACAACGAGTATGGCGTTTGGAACCGCAATTCACGCTGCACTTGAGTATGCACAGATTGCAACCAATACAGATTCACTGAACACAAAGAAAGTTATCGGGGTTTACGAAAAAGCGTTGGTCGACCAGCAACTCTCACCGACTGAGGAACAACGATTTTTAGATCACGGTCGACTACTTATTGAAAAACTGCTTAGTAGTGAAACGTTTTGGATAGGTAAGGGTGGAATACCTGAACAGAAAATTACAGATGTATCAGTAGAATCGGCTCGATTGAGTGGTGCGATTGATCGTATAGATCAAACAAAAGATCATCTTACAATTGTTGATTATAAAACTGGACAGCCACTTAAAAGCTTCGAAACAAATAACAAAAGTCTTCAATTAAAGGCTTGGAGACATCGAACACAGCTTATATTCTATGCTGTTCTTATAAAACATAGTCCACGATTCAAGGCTACAGAGATTCGAGGCCAAATGTGGTACGTTGAAGCTGCCAGTGCTAAAGAATTGATTCGAGAGTATATACCTACAGATCAAGATATCGCCCACATGGAAAGGCTCATTGTCGTGATATGGAAACACATAATGAATCTATCTTTGCCAGACATATCGGGCTATTCCTCAGATTACGCAGGAGTCATGGCTTTTCAAAAAGATCTACTACAATAATTGCGTTGACTGAGCACCTAGAGGTCAAAAAAATACCCCCAGATGATGCTGGGGGTATGTACTCAATTCGTTAGGCTTATTTCTTTTTCTTCGCAGGGGCCTTTTTCTTAGCGGTCGCAACGTCAGTAAAGAGTAGCATATACAGGTTCATACCTACTACAGATCCGAGTACTGGACCGACGGCATACGCCCAGTTCCAGGAATTAAGACCTATTGCAACGGCTGGGTTGAGAATAGCGTTAGAAGCTAGAGATGCGACGAGGATACCTACAGTTAATGATCCACCCACTGCAAAAGCAAGTTTACCACCTTCATACTTCTGGTAAACGGCGCTGGCTACACCAAATCCAAAGACGAGCGCACCGATACCTTCTGAAAGTAATACTTTCCAATCAAACTTACCTGAAATATTTTCAAGAGGCTGTCCAACAAGGTACTTTATAAGATACAGTGCCGCGACACCACCAAGTAATTGAGCGATGATATACATGACTGCCTTTGCGGTCTCTATTTTCTTGATTGTCCAAAGACCAACGGTAATTGCAGGGTTGACGTTAGCACCAGTTTTTGGACCAATTGACAGTACTAAACCTCCAACTACGAGACCTGCTGCGATTGCTGCGAAGAGCGGGAATGAAGTACGTGCGACCATCGCATATACAGCAGTGACGAGGATCATCACGCCAAACGCTTCAGCAACAGCCATTGCTACTTTTTGTTTATCTACCATTGATATTCTCCTTATATTGTTTATATGTAAAAACAATACTACTGGTCACTGAAATAAGCAACTATAGTGATCGTTATTCTTGAGGACTAACAACAAAGACTGGGAGATCACCCTTAGTAAGTGTCCCGGCTGTAGCAAGTGTGTAGACAACCATGCTGATAAATGCTTTTTTCTGAGCTGCTTTATCTTCTGGATAGAGCCGTTCAGAAACAGTTGTCAGGCGAGGCACATCAACTCCAAAAACCTGTGCTTGTTCATTACTAATACTGCGGATATGTTGCTGGTTTACTGTATAGCCAGGGATAGTATTTAGTACTATCGCAACTTCCTGATGATCTCCGGTAAGTTCTTTGATAATTTTACCTTCATCTTCAATTTCTAGCATTACACCAGCGCCTTTGTAGGCATCCTCATGATGATCCTGATGGTAGCCCTTAAAGTTATCAATAACTTCCTGAACACCCTCATCGTCACCAAGAATTAGTGCAGCGGCGCCTTTGATATTGTCTTCAAAAACACCAACGTTTTCAATAATGCGAGGCGCCTTATCTATTGCTCCACAGCCACAGTTGTCACCTGAAGCATGATCATCTGTGTGCGCACCGAATGGTAGGTCATGCTTTGCAAGATCGCCAATTGCTGTTGAGAATAAATCTTGGAGATCATCGTCTTTACTTTTACCCTGGCCAACAAGCGCTGCTACCGTCATGGTCGCACCACCACCAAATATTTTAGCCCGATGCAAGGATTGCTCTAGAACTTTTGGACCCTCATAAATTCTAGCTACTTTGCGGCCATCTCCACAGCCATCGTCGTCAATTAATCGTCCCTCACTATCAATGCTAATTTTAACAAGAATTTCTTCTGAATTTATAGCGGCTAAAACATCTTTTAGTACGTTTGTATCAACTTTGGCAGATGATATATCACCTTCTCCAAAGCCTAATCCATCAGCAATACAATTTACTTCAATATTCTGCACTATAAGATCCTCTCTTTTTTCAATATCATGACTCATTGATAACTCTTTTTTTTCCATTCAGCTCCTGATGATGCTTCACTTAAATTTTTGAAAATACTAAAAAAGTATACTCTTAGGAATAGGGTAGGTCAACAGGATTATGATATAATTTATACGGAGTTACAAACTTATGACAGAACCATCTAAATACGAGAGAATAATTGATTCACTACCGCATGATAAGTTACTTATTGTTCATAATGAAGGCTCTCGAATGATGATTAATGCCTACTTACGTGATTTACGACCAAAAGTTCATGAAAGTGAACGTCGACTTACGACTTTTATATACAACGATCGAATCCCTCTATTAGATCAAGACGACTCAGGCCACAATTTTAACCTTACAGATCATGAACTTAGAGCCTGTATTGCCGCAGGTGTTATCGCCGGAGTTACCGGTACAGTTGAGTGGGTCGGTGAAGCTAACATGCAACAGCTACCTGGCGAAAACTAGTTTTAGGACCGTTTACGGCGGCGTAGTTCAGCGACGCGGAGTCGTGTTGCTTGGCGATCTACTAAAGATTGGGCATGTTCTAAAG
>CAJAXB010000040.1 GCA_903946795.1 uncultured Candidatus Saccharibacteria bacterium
ACAGGTGAGGACATCGCCTCCGAAGAAAGAGACGTAGGGTTTGTTGACGATGGTCTCGCAATCTTCCCCACTCTTACTGGCACCAGACTCTACAATAACTCCTGCTGCATTGACTTTTCCAGTGCCCGGAGTAACGGTAGTAATTGCGCATATTTTATCGCCAGCCTTTAAATTCAATGATTCTACATTGCGAGATACTATACTTAAATTAATACCTGAGGAGTTAACTACTTGATTAATAAGTGCTGCAGTCGATGGACTTATTGTAGTTTTAGTAGAATTAGTCCTTCTGACCTCATATAGCCTAGAAATAGTTACACCGTTTACAGTAGGCTGATTGCCTCGAACGCCGCCGCCAAAAGAAGCAATTGAAGGGTTTTCTTTATCTACATCAACAGAAGCATATGGCACAAGATCGAAAGGCTTTGGTGGATTCACAGGATATACGAAAGTAATTCTTGTTGAACCTTTCAAGACAACAAATGGCCTCGCACCAGGCACCCATGATCCGTTATCTTGAGTATTCATGGCGGCCATGTCTAATTTAAATTTTTGCACTTTACCTGCATTACTAGTAATGCCCAACCTCCCAATAGCGGATATTGGCTTATTGACAATGCTACTCACAGAATTATTTACTAACTCAACGCCATTATCCGGAGGAAACCTCCATAAAGGATCATTCAAGAAACCCCAACAGTCGCATCCGTATTTCGTTATATCTTGTGAGTTTTGCAATAGACAAGATCCAAATACAGAAGGCATCCCTACGCACCAATATCTTTGATTATTAATATCTACTGCTGCCGCATCATTAACTTCACCAAAATTATTACCGTTTGTGCTGTTTGCAATTCCATAAAAGTTTGCTAGTCTGTCGCCGAAATTCGTATCCCTGGCAGGACCTCCAAATGGCGCCCCAAGATAAATGTCCTCTGGGCTGCGGCCATTAACCTGATAGAATGTGTTACTTGGATCAATATCCCCCGTTTTACTCCAGAAGCCATCTGTATATATATTTTCTGGGCTGCAACTTCCTTTTTCGTTTATATAGCTAGTAATGATACTACCTGTCTCGCCGAATCTTGCATTAGCATAATCATCGCCCTTTACTTCATAGTCGAATGTCTTGTATGGTCTACCATCGCTTAAAACGCCCTCTTTTGTTATGGTTACATTTCTATTACAAATATAAGAAGTTGCGCGAGGGTGGCCATAATCTACAGAAGGATTACCCCCAGCATAAACTGTATTGCCAATACCCACAGTAACTAGACCTAATCCCACGGCCAATACCAAGTTTAGTCCGGTTTTTTTAGTAATTCTCATAATGCTTTCTCGTTCTTTACAGATTCAATAAATGCATTGATTCTATCTTGTTCAGCACCTTCGACTGATGCAGCTCTCCTTTCGGCGGCTTTAATATATTCATCTCTTTTTTCTTTAATTCCAAGTTGTGCAGCATTTGAAGCGGCATCTAATAATACATATATTGATATATTTGGGTTACTGGCATATTCTTCCTGAAATGCATCTAAATCAAGCCTGAGTATCTTTTTTCGTTGTTCATTAGTACTAATTGGCGAACGCAAAGGATAACTGACTGCATCCTTATTTTTAATTGCTGAGTTGTCTCGATTTTTGATTACTACAAATATCACAGATAGGATGAGCAGTATTAAGATGGTTGATAATATCATTAATATTAATTGTTTTCTACTAGGCATTCTTTTCTGTAACGACTTACGTGCCCCATCCTCGTGCTCATGCCCTTCAAAAAATTTACTCATTTAGCCTAAGTATACTTAATGCTTATACTTATAAGCAAGCCCCCTCCCTTCTCTGATGTGTTCTGTTTAGTTCATTAAACTACCTATGCTGTTGCAGCTATTCCAATAATCAATACACTGGCAATAACAAAGCTTAGAATAATCCACTTTGATCTTAAAGATGTATGCTGATTGTTAATATTTTTTTTCACGCCTTTAATCGAAATTATACTGTAAGCGTCATTTGAATGTTTATAGCAACGGAGGTAATGTCGATTCAGACTGGAAGCTTGGAGTTCCCCCACCCCCACCACTGCTTGTAGTGTCTGGGCCAGTGAAGTACATTTCAGGACCCATAATGAATCGTTCGGCGGCTTTGCTGTTTGCGAAATTTTCAGCTTGTGTACCGTTGCGTAGTGAGTTAGTTGACCTGAGGAA
>CAJAXB010000041.1 GCA_903946795.1 uncultured Candidatus Saccharibacteria bacterium
CGCGTCATCAGATTTTTGGTCAGATAACAAAAAGGCGCAGGATGTAATGAAGAAGCAATCTGCTTTAAAAGCGCAGTCAGATCCTTGGATTCAGTTAGGTAAAGATATTAAGGATACAGAAGAAATGCTTGCTCTAGAAGATAGCTCTCTCCAGAATGATCTTCAAATGCAAGTTCAAAACCTTCAGGATCGTTTCAATGATCTTAAATTAGACCTTCGTTTTGCTGGTCAATACGATGACCATAACGCTGTTGTTACACTTTCTGCAGGAGCAGGCGGAACAGATGCGCAAGATTGGACAGCCATGTTACTTCGAATGTATACGCGCTGGGCTGAAAAAGAAGACCTCAAAGTCACCCTCATTGATGAGGCTACAGGTGAAGAAGCAGGATTAAAAAGAGCTACATTCGAAGTAGTTGGGCCGTATGCATATGGTAAGTTATCTTCTGAGGCCGGGGTTCATCGTTTGGTTCGATTAAGTCCTTTTAATGCAGACAGTTTACGGCAAACAAGTTTCGCAAAAGTTGAGGTAATGCCAGAGATTGATACTCCGTCAGAACTTGAGATTGATCCTAAAGATCTAAAAGTCGATGTATATAGGGCAGGCGGTCATGGTGGGCAAAGTGTGAATACCACAGATTCTGCTGTGCGCGTCACTCATATTCCAACAGGAGTGACGGTAGCTATTCAAAATGAGCGATCGCAGCTACAAAATAAAGAAACTGCGATGACTATATTACGCTCTCGCCTTGCAATGCTGCAACTTGAGCAACATAAAGAGCACTTAAGTGAACTCAAGGGTCCAAATACATCTGCTGAATGGGGTAATCAGATTCGTAGTTACGTCTTACATCCGTATAAGCAAGTGAAAGATCTTCGCAGTAAATATGAGACTAGCGATGTTGACGCTGTACTAGACGGCAACCTCAATCCACTGATTGACGCGTATCTTGAAGCTACATTTGGAAACTAAGAATCTTTTAGCGTGAATAAGCGCAAGCATTTTGGTATACTGGTTTGTATATGATTCTTTTAGATCGAGTAACAAAAACGTATAACAAAAATGGTCAAGCGCTAGAGCGTATTAGTTTACACGTCGAGCCAAAAGAATTTGTTATTATTATTGGCCCAAGTGGGGCAGGTAAATCTACGCTACTAAAGCTTTTAACGCGTGAAGAAAAACCAACATCTGGAAAAATAATTGTTGGGGGCATAGACTACGAGACTCTCAAAGATAAAGAAATCCCATTGCTTCGACGAAAGATCGGTGTTGTTTTCCAGGATTTTAAATTGTTGCCAAATAAAACTGTTTTCGAGAATGTTGCATTCGCATTGGAAATTGTTGGAATGGGTAATAAAGAAATAGAAAATACCGTTCCTCGAGTCCTTGATATCGTCGGTCTAAAAGGTAAAGAAAAGCGTATGCCTAAAGAGCTGTCAGGTGGAGAGCGACAACGTGTTGCAATTGCTCGTGCAATCGTTCGCCAGCCACGTATTTTAATTGCAGACGAGCCCACAGGAAACCTTGACCCGAAGCATGCATGGGATGTTATTAGGGTATTAGAGAAAATTAATAAATTTGGAACAACAGTCATTCTTACCACGCATAACCAAGAGATTGTCAACAAACTGAAGCGCAGAGTTATTACTATGGAAGCCGGATCAATCGTGAGTGACAGGGCAGGAGCGGAGTACAGGGGATGAGTGTTTCGCGGAATATGATTGTATTCAAACGTATTGTTAAAACTGGATTATTAAACTTTGTTCGCAATGCTTGGTTAGGCATAGCTGCGATGGCAGTTATGGTTATTACACTTACCATCATTTTGTTTTCAATTATTGCGAATGCTACATTTGCGAATACGGTTCAGCAAATCACAGATCGTATTGATGTTTCTGTGTATCTTAAAGACTCAGTTACGGTAAAACAACGTGAAGACCTCATTAAGAATCTCAAGGATTTAGAAAATGTTGAAGGCGTTGCATTTGTCAGTAAGGATCAGGCGTTAGTAATTTATAAGCAACAGAATGCCGGTAACCAGGATCTCCTGACTGCTATATCTCAGACAGACAATCCACTGCCTGCAAGCCTGCAGATTAAACCGAGGGATCCAAATAGAATAGAAGAAATTCGTACATATCTTGAGCGGGGTGATATTAAGACGCTGCAATCAGATGAAACATCTTACTCCGGAGATCGTAAGCAGGCCATTGACAAGATAACGAGTGCAACAAGCTTCTTCCAGAAAGCTGGCATTGCAGGAATAGCTATTTTTGCAGTTATTTCTATGCTTATTATCTTTAACACAATACAAATGGCAATCTTCAACCGCAGAGACGAACTGACAATTATGCGATTACTGGGCGCCAGCACTAATTTTATTCGAGGGCCTTTTATTGTGGAAAGTATTATTTACGGTCTTGTTTCAGGTATTCTTTCAATTGTTATTATTCAAGCGTTATTTTCAATATCTGCTCGAACGTTTGAAGCTAGCAGTCTCGGTATCCTTGATATTAATTACTCTAATACCTACTTCAAGGAACATTTCTTTGTATTTGTCGGATTGCAATTAGGAGTAGGTGTTCTTATTGGTGCTATTTCATCACTCATAGCAACCCGACGATACCTAAAGTTTAAGACAAGCAAGTAGCAGCGCTAAAGCGCTTATGTATCTATACAAAATACCAATGTTCATGGTATGATATGTATATTCATGAAAAAAATAAATATACCAAAAACTAAGCTTACGAGAATCGCTGGAGTAACCGGATCACTGATCGCAGTCTTTATATTAGTTTTTGCTATATTTCCAAGAGTCCAAGAAGCGCGCGCTGAATCTGTACAAGAAAAAATAAATGCGTTGCAGAGAGAAAACGCACAGTACCAAGGTGCTATTCAACGGCTTGCCAGTGAAGCTACAAGTTACGCCGACGCTATTAATAAGCTCAAAGCGCAAATTGATACACTACAAGGCCAAATTAATAGCAGCACTAAAGAGCAGGAAAGACTGCAGAATGAGATTACTGAAGCCGAGAAAGAATTAACGAAACAAAAAGCATTGCTTGGTAAGAATATCAAGGCCATGTACCTTGAGGGCGATATTTCAACGATTGAAATGCTTGCTTCAAGTAAAGATCTTAGTGAATTTGTGGATAAGGCGCAGTACCGAAATTCTGTAAAAGATAAAATTCGAGAGTCTGTTGATAAAATTACAAAATTGAAACAAGAGCTTGTAGCAAAGAAAGAGGGTGTAGAGGCGCTTCTCAAGCAGCAACAAGAACAACAAGCGACGCTTGATAATAGTCGATCAGAACAGGCAAACTTATTGTCATACAATCAGAGCCAGCAAAATGAATTCAATTCTAAAACACGAGACAATCAGTCTAGAATAGATGCTTTAATTGCGTCACAGCGTAGAGCTAACTTCAATCCAGATGGCGGCTATTATTTCTTACGATTTCCGGGTGCTGTTAGTGGAGTCAACCCAAATAATTACCCGTATCGTAATGCAGGTTTTGGCATGAGTCCTGGCCCAGGTTGTGTCGATAACGACGGTCCCGATCCTTGGGGTTATTGTACGCGGCAATGTGTGTCTTATACGGCTTGGGCTGTTGTTGCATCAGGTCGTTCCGCACCAATGTACTATGGCAATGCACGTGATTGGGTTGC
>CAJAXB010000042.1 GCA_903946795.1 uncultured Candidatus Saccharibacteria bacterium
ATCGTAAGCCAATCACGATTTCAACACTCATTGAGGGTCACGTCCAACGCTGTATTGCGATTACAGAAGCGTGTTGAGGCTAATCCAGCAAGAATGATTGAAGCCTATGAATACACAATCAATCCTAAGCCTCCGAAAGGTGTAGCGTAAGCAATATATCAGTCTAAGGCTATAGCGTATACTAGAAGCTATGGTACCTAAAACAGGCAAAAGACTCGTGATTATTGATGGTAAATCTGTGTTCTACAGAGGTTACTATGCCATGCCAAACTTAAGCACAAAAGACGGTACTCCTACAGGTGGAGTATATGGATTCGCAGTCATGGCACTTGAAGTTATAAAACGACTTGATCCAGACTATGTGTGCGTTGCCTGGGACAAGCCAAAAACTAATATTCGTAAACGACTGGCACTCTATCCGTCTTATAAGTCAGGTAGAAAATCACCGCCAGAAGATTTTTATGCGCAAATTCCGTTACTACATGATTTACTTGATGCTTTCGGTTGGCCACTGTATGAGCTTGATGACTATGAGGCAGACGATATTATGGGCGCTTTATCTGTACAGGCTACAAAAAAAGGCATAGAAACATTGCTCGTTACAAGTGATATGGATATGCTGCAGTTGGTAGACGGTTCCGTAAAGGTATATGCACTGAAAACTGGACTCAGTAATATAGAATTATTTCATCCTGAAAGTTTTGAGGAGAAATATGGCATCAAAGTTGAACAGTTTTTAGACTACAAGGCCTTGATGGGAGATAGCTCAGATAGTATCCCTGGCGTCCCAGGAATTGGAAAAAAGGGAGCACTTGAACTTCTGACTCAATTTAAAACACTGGACGGTATATACGAGAATCTTTCTCTTACTAAAGACAGTCTCGCCAAAAAGCTTATCGCAGGAAAAGATCTCGCCTATTTAAGCAAAAAACTTGCTTCCATCTGGACTGATGCACCCATCAAGCTTGATCTTAGCGAAGTAGACGGACGTCACTACAAACCAGAAAAAATAGCTGCACAGCTTGAAAAACTCGAGTTCAGGACATTATTGCGCCAGCTTCCAGAGCACATTCAGAATGATCCCGAAATGCTGAAGAAGAATGCTAAACCTGCTTCTCTTAAAGTTGGAAAAATGCATACGATCAGTAGTGATGATGAGCTGGGAAATGTAGCTATTCCGAAAGGCAAACAGCTTATTCTTTACACCGAGCTGCAAGGGGGGCGTACAAAAACACTTGAACGAATAGTGCTGGGCTTTGATGAACAGACAATTGTTCTTGATGCGACTACGATTTCAAATAGTTCACTTAAAAACTTTCTTGCAACGTGTTTTATGGCGTATCCAGAAGTTGTTGGGTATGACTTAAAAGCATCTTTTAGGGCTCTTTTGTCGCTAGATGTTGCGCTACCTACCGTACTACATGATGTATTTATTGGAGCTTTTCTGCTCAATAGCCTACGCAGGGAACAGACTCTGGACGAACTTGCATCCACAGACCTGAGGGCACACCTAGACCTTTCTGAGGCTACTGCTGCTGATGTTGTAGCAGTCATTCGTGGTTTATATGAGCATCAGGCTAAAGAAATGGATAGCCTCACAAAAATGAAAAAACTAGCCGAAAAGGTTGAGTGGCCAGTAATTCCCGTTTTAGCTCGTATGGAATACGAAGGAATTCGATTAGATACGCAGTATCTGCACCTGATGTCAAAACAAGTTGAGGGCCTCATTACTGATCTTGAAAAGCAAATTTATAGATTTGCTGATCATGAATTTAATATTGCAAGCCCTGCACAACTCGCCGATGTCCTCTTTAAAGAATTAAAACTCGACACGACAGGAATAAAAAAAGGAAAAACAGCTTATTCTACTGCAGCCAGTGAACTTGATAAGCTTCGAGGGTCTCATCCAATAATAGATATGATTACTCAGTATCGAGAAGTTGTGAAACTTAAAAATACGTACATTGATACTTTGCCCGAACTCGTTGATGAACAGTCTCGCATTCATACGACCTATAATCTTACTGTCGCACAAACAGGACGACTGAGCAGTACCGACCCCAATCTTCAAAATATACCCGTCAGAAGTGACCTGGGCAAAAAAATTCGTACCGCTTTTATTGCCGATGAGGGCAAATCATTTGTCAGTGCAGATTACAGTCAGTTCGAACTTCGACTCGCGGCAGTGATGGCAGGGGATCAGAAGATGATCGATGCCTTTAACAGAGGTATTGATATCCATACTATGACTGCTGCGCAAGTGTACGATCGAGATCCTGAGGATGTTACCAAAAGTATGCGCCGAGATGCTAAAGTCATTAATTTTGGTGTACTGTACGGTATGAGTCCACATGGATTAAGTGCGGCTACGGGAATGACCTATGCTCAAAGTAAGCAATTTATTGATAAGTACTTTGAGGTACGCGGACCACTGCTTGAATATCTTAAAAA
Organism: uncultured Candidatus Saccharibacteria bacterium; assembly: GCA_903946795.1. Taxonomy (GTDB): domain Bacteria; phylum Patescibacteriota; class Saccharimonadia; order Saccharimonadales; family AWTP1-31; genus CAJAXB01. The sequence goes on from CAJAXB010000042.1 coordinate 2,452, forward strand.
ATTAGAAACAAAAGCACGTAAAGATGGCTTCGTTGAGACCTTATTTGGAAGACGAAGACCAATGCCTGATATACATTCATCTAATTTTGCAGTCCGGTCAGCAGCTGAGCGAGCCGCAAAAAATATGCCTATTCAGGGTACCGAAGCAGATCTTATGAAAATGGCTATGATTGCAGTGCAGAAAAAACTTGATTCGTGGCCTATAAAGCAGGGGGTAGGATCCCGGCCAAAGCAATTACTTCAAGTACACGATTCAATTTTAGTTGAGTGTGACACACATGACGCAAAAAAAATTGCTAGTATGCTCAAAGACGTGATGGAGCAGGTATACAAGCTCGATGTGCGCTTAGATGTTGATGTAAGCATCGGTGAAAACTGGGGTAAGCTTTAGCGAAATAGTTGCAAAAATAAGCAATATGTGCTATTATACTGATTATTAAGGAAGTGTTATGGATCGACGTAAACGTTTTATTATTTTTCTGACAGTCGTTTTCGGAATAATCTTTGCATTATTTCTCATTTTTGGAAATGGCTCAAAAAAGAGTTCAACTCCAAAGCCTGCACCGGAAAAACCTCTCACTGTTCGTGATTACGCATCGCGTGATTCTCGTGTAGTGTATACGATTGAAGGCAATGTACGCGGTAATAACATGTATCGTGCAGTACGCACGACAGTCTCACGAGAGTATCGTTTAATCGAAGTCATTGAAGGTTACCAGAACAATGTTATTAGATCTCAAAAAGAAGCTAATAACAGTGAAGCGTACGCAACATTTCTCGCTGCTATAGAAGGCAAGGGATTTGGAGCAAAGCGTAATACAAAGAACACGAATGATGAGGGTGTGTGTCCACTCGGTCTGAAGTTTATTTACGAAATCTACGATGGTAATAAACAGACACAACGCCTTTGGTCTACGAACTGTGGTGGTCAAGGCACAAGTAATGCAAATAACACGATTCTTCGTGTACTTTTCGATCGGCAAATTACTAATCGTGAAAAATTCACGAACAATATTGCCCTCTAGCACAGC
>CAJAXB010000043.1 GCA_903946795.1 uncultured Candidatus Saccharibacteria bacterium
TGAATCAATTGTTGAGCTCTATGCAGCCTGTCGTTTCATTGAAACACCAGCATGGCAGGAGAAGTTTATAAAATCATATAAGAAACTTATGCCAAGCGATTTTGAGTTGCGTGACGTCAAAGTGCTTGTATTAAAGAAAGATCGATGGAGTAATGCAACAGGACCCTATGTAAAAGCCACCCACAGTAACATCACCCATCTAAAGGAACTTGGTGCAGTCGTTATTCTACCAATGGACATTGACCATTTGCGCGGTGCTGTCATTAGCATACTGGCTCTAGCCATTTACTATATAGGCGAAATACGTTCGTATAGTGCCTTTTTCAAATTACATCAGGTTCGCCCTGACTTTAGCGAAGTCATAGTTGATACTCTTCTCAAGGATCCACCAACGAAAGCGAAACTTGGCAATACTGCATTACACTGGCGCATCATTCAGCGACATTTTGGAAGTACAGAACATATTCAGGCGGAATTGTTCGAACCTCATGTGCAAGTAGAAGATCTATTTTGGCGTAAGGCTGAAGAAGTGCTCTATAAGATTGAGCCTGCCTTGAAATTCTGGGAGCATCTTGACTACGTTGGCTCTTTCCATACTGAGACTCCAGTTTCTCTCAATATGATGGATAATGCGATTAACTACTGTAATGGATTTTCCTTTGAGTCACGCACTAGTACTCATTTACGACAGAGTTTAGTCAATGAGATGTATCTTCGATACGTTAGACAACCTTCAGTCGAATCAGCTATCCTCGATCAGCTTAATAACGATTTATTCGAAACTGATAATTTCATGGAGGATATATAAATGTATCAGATCTGTGTATCAGCAGCCGCAAAAGGTAAAAGTGTTGAAGAAGGAAAAGAAATCGCCACTGAAACAGGTAAAGTGCTTGCCGCAGCGGGCCATACGCTCATGACAGGTGCTACAGTAGGTCTGCCCAATATTGCAGCAACTAGCTATAAACAAGAGAAGGGTCACATGAGTCTTGGGATTAGCCCAGCATCAAGTAAAATCGAGCATGTTATGAAATATCGGCTACCCACTGAAGCGTATGACGCAATTCTGTACTCAGGGCTACATTACATTGGGAGAGACGCACTCCTCATCAATTCAAGCGATGCCGTTATTAGTATTGGTGGACGAATCGGCACGTTACATGAATTTACTATTGCACTAGAATCAGGAACTCCCATTGGGTTTATTAAGGGAAGTGGCGGAATAAGTGTAGAAATAATGGACATACTCCATGCCGCAGGACGTCATCAAGGAGATGATGTTGTGTTTGGAAAAACACCCCAAGAGGTTCTCGACGCACTCGTTGCAATACTCGACAAACGCAATAAAAAGTACGCGCATTTGTATAAGTAGTTAAACTGTTACAATAATATGATGACACAGTTCGAAATTGCGAGTACATATAAGCCTGCAGGTGACCAGCCTGCAGCTATTAATGCACTTGTTTCTGGACTCAAAAAAGGTCAAAAAGAACAGACCCTATTAGGCGTCACCGGAAGTGGTAAGACGTTCACAATGGCGAACGTCATACAGGAAGTACAAAAGCCGACACTTGTACTCTGTCACAATAAAACACTTGCTGCCCAGCTTTACGAGGAGTTTAAACGGTTTTTCCCTCATAATGCAGTGCATTATTTTGTGAGCTATTTCGATTATTATCAGCCTGAGGCTTACATTGCTCGTAGTGATACATATATTGAAAAAGATAGCCAAATCAACGAAGAGATTGATCGTTTACGGCATGCTGCTACAGACTCATTACTATCTCGTAAAGACGTTATCATAATTGCAAGCGTCAGTTGTATATATGGTATCGGATCAGTAGAGGACTATGATGGTTTGGCTGTCACACTCCAAACAGGTGAGCGTAGAGTACGCGACAAGCTCTTGCGTCAACTGACAGATATTCAATATCAAAGAAATGACATTGACTTTTCGCGAGGTGCTTTTAGGGTCCGCGGTGATGTTGTTGATATTTTCCCGGCTGGCGAAGAGACTGCCTACCGAATTGAGTTTTTCGGCGACGAGATAGAGCGTATTACAGAAATCAATCCGTTAACCGGTGAAATTATTTCGCAAAAGAAAACCTTAAAAATATTTCCAAGCTCACATTATGTGACTCCGTACTCTAAATTACATATTGCGCTCTCGCATATTAAAAAAGAGCTTGATGAGCGGCTAACATTCTTCAAGAAAAATAATATGCTTCTTGAAGCACAACGCTTACAACAAAGAACTAATTTTGATATTGAAATGCTTGAAGAAACCGGATTTGTAAAAGGAATCGAAAATTATAGTCGGTATCTTACGAATCGAGAACCTGGTGAGCAACCCGCAACCTTGCTCGATTATTATCCTGATGATTTCTTGATGTTTATTGATGAGTCGCATATGACTATTCCTCAAGTACGTGGTATGTATAACGGCGACAGAGCACGTAAAGAAGTGCTTGTTGAGCATGGATTTAGACTGCCAAGTGCACTTGATAATAGACCACTGACTTTTACGGAATTTGAGAGACATGTGAATCAGGTTGTTTATGTGAGCGCGACACCGGCAGAATATGAGCTCTCACGCTCACCAGAGCCTATCCAGCAGATTATTAGACCGACTGGCCTCATTGATCCGGTTATTGAGGTGCGACCAGTAGCTGGACAGGTAGATGATCTTATTGAAGAAATAAGAAATACAATCAAGAAACAGCAACGCGTTCTGGTTACAACCTTAACCAAGCGCATGAGCGAAGACCTGACTGATTATCTCAAAGAATTGAATATTAAGGTCGCCTACATACATAGTGATGTAGATACGCTCGACCGAACAGATATTTTGCGTGACCTAAGACTTGGCGTTTATGATGTTGTCGTCGGCATTAATCTGTTGCGTGAGGGCCTTGATCTGCCAGAAGTAAGTCTTGTTGCTATTCTTGATGCCGACAAAGAAGGCTTTCTACGCAGTCAGCAGGCTCTTATACAAACAGTAGGCCGTGCTGCACGTCATCAAGAAGGACGCGTCATTATGTACGCAGACGTAGTTACTGGCAGTATGGACAGAACAATTAAGGAAACAAATCGTCGGCGAACAATTCAAGAAGCGTATAACAAGAAACATAACATTACCCCAAAGAGTATTTCGAAGAATGTCGAAAAGGGAATGCGCCCTGATCTGCCCGAAGAAGCTAAAACTGCAAAATTGAATCTGAAAAAAATTCCAAAAGATGAATATAAGCATCTTGTGAAAGATCTATCAGCACAAATGGATCTTGCTGCCGCAAATCTTGAATTCGAGAAAGCAGCTGAACTACGGGATATTATTCAGCAAATCTCAAAAGAACTATAGACCTACACATCACTAAGATGCACTGTACTAAAATCGAGATCCTCGGCTTTTTTAGACCCAACGTGCTCTACTTCAAGAAGAAGTGCAAAAATTCTTTTGTCTATGTATTCCAATGTTCGTGAGTGTGCAATAGTGAGATGAGCACCTTCAATTCTTTTGATACGAACATTACTATGCTGTTTGTATATATCCTCCCAAACGTGGGGCATACTCGCAAAGTCATCGTGAAACGTAGTAATATGCATATTTTGCTCTCGTGGAATTGTAGCGGCGAGCTTTCCAGCATCTCCACTGAACAATGCTGGGCCGATAGAAATGTTATTTGCAATAGCATGTGGATGTAAATCAATTGATGCCGGGTAGTGGATAAGACTACGTAAACCAATGCTTCCGAACAACTTAACAAATTCTAGTGGTTCGCGAATAACCTGTTTCATTAGATTAGGTGTTTTAGTAACAGAAAATTTTTCAGGAAAACACGGAGCCGTTATATCGGCATATGGAATATTACGATTATATTTTGTTGCGAGCCCTAGTATACCTTTGCCGATCATTGCACCTCTTGATTCACCAAGTAGAATCATATCTTTTGTATGTACAGACAAAGATTCATTATTACTATCAATTACATCCAGGATCCTATGAATATGATGGGACGATCGTAGCAAAGACTGATTGAATAGCCCTTGAACTTGCTGGAGGACTGTTGTTTGTTGTTGAGTTCGGTAACTGCCTTCAATGCCAATTGCTACGCCGGGCACACCAAGGCGCATAAAGTGCTCAATAGTATGTCTATTATGTCCTCGGGTACTTGTCCACCATGCTGGTGTTAGTCCAATAGTCATGTCAGTTATGGGATCATTGGGTACGGCCCGCAACACAGCATAAGCAGTGCCGTCTTTCATGATTGCAGCATCTTGATGCAAAATTCCAGTTGTATGATATTGAGGATACGTCGTATCGGCTACGTACTCTGCAACGTGTGAAATAAACTGCTGTCTTTGCTGCAATGTCTCGTGAAGGTTAGCGTTGTTATGACTGCTTGATGGCTCCATATTGATACACCCAAACCACTTACGTTAATGTAATGGTATTCTTATCAAAGCAATCTGTAAAGATTAATGCATAGTGTTGTATAATACTGCATATGCAAAGTTCAAAATATCTTGGCTATGAGCACTGGTTTGAACTCTATTTGCTTACCGATAAATTAGATAAACCTGCATGGCAGGCAATTCTGCTTGGCATCTCAATGTACATTGGCTTTTTCAAGAGTTGGAAACTAATAGTTTCTATTGAAAATAGTACCGTACGGTATTTTATTGGTGTCAATAAAGATATTGGTCTGTTATCTAATAATCTAGAAAATGTTGTGCTACGGCCGATTACGCCAGAAGCAATAAAAGTGCCCGATGTTCGTGTTGCCGAGCGTTTTGTGCAATATGTCTCGGGCGGTAGTCTTCTTGATTTGAAAGAAAAATATCAAGTAAAACGTGCTAAAGAACTAGAGTTTGTTGAGTTTAACATTCGTACCGTCAACACGGAAAAAGCACATGTTAAAGCTCGGTATATCTTTAAAGATAAGGGCGGTAATTATACGGCAGCGATGAAAACCATGCTTTCATTACCTAAAGCTCAACTTGATATTGATTTTGCCGTCAACACCAAATATATGCGTAAAAAGCAACCGAAGTATCTTGATATACAAAAAGCATTGCATATTATGCAAAGTGAAAATCTCAATGCTGTTTTTGAAGTTGATACATTTCCATTCAGGCCGAAGAACTATTATCTACCAATCACTGCTTATGACTTTGAGAAACACTCATTTATTATCGGAGCAAGTGGAAGCGGTAAGTCTAAATTACTCACACTTTTTATTGATAGACTCAGCAAATCAGGTGGATTACAACAAAAATATAAAATTATTGTCATAGATCCGCACGCTGCACTCGCGTCAGATCTAGCAAATATTCCTAAAACTAAAGTCATTGATTTTAAGGGCGATGACCAATCAACTGAGTTATTTGGCGGCGAAGGAACGGATATATCTGCAGCAACCGAACTGACGGGTACACTCTTTAAATCGCTGCTTGCGGATCAGTTTAATCCTAAACTTGAGCGCGTTTTACGATTTAGCCTCTATATTCTTATGACTGCGCAGATAATGTCGCTTGACTCGCTTAAACGACTCGTATCGGATGTTGAATTTCGTAATCAAATTCTCGGACATGTTCAAGGCTATGTGCCTCAGAACATAATTCAATTTTTTGGTGCTGACTTTAACGAACTCAGAACTAAATACTATAGTGAATCAATAAGCCCAATTATTTCACTTGTTGATGAAATGCAGATTCAACCAGCTCTAGGTTCTAACAGCCAGGATTCATCATCACTTGCACAACTCGTCAATAGTAATTTCTTAACTGTATTTTCGCTCAATAAGGTCAGTATGGGCGAAAAAGTAGTTAAAACAGTGGCCGGACTCTTAATTCAACAAATCTTTCTGCTTGCACAAGCACGTGCATTTAATGAAAAAGTTATTCTGATTATTGACGAAGTATCTGTAGTCCAGAATCCAGCAATTGCTAGTATTCTTGCTGAGGCCCGAAAGTATAACTTATACGTATTTCTCACTCAACAATATTTTGGTCAAATTGAAAAACCGCTACAAGAAGCTATTTTTACGAACGTATATAATTACTATGTATTTAGGGTCTCCGAAGAAGATGCACGTGCATTAGAGGGCAATCTCACGATTGAAATTCCTAAAGAAATTTTGGAATCAGAAAAGGCGAAAGGCCTTAAACAATCAGATGTGCGGGTTCAAATGCTAACTGCGCTTAACGCCCGCGAATGTTTCTTGAGGCTCAGTAGTGATGGTCAGGTACTCCCTTGTATCAAGGCGCGTACGCTCGATCTAGATGCTATTCATAATGTAGTCGCTGCACAAGATCTCAAGGCGTATGATCAGCAGCCTGTTCAATTACCGCAAAAATTTGTCGAAGGCGATAATTCTGTCGCATCATTGCCAACTTTTGATAGTCCATCAACACCATTACCAGCAGCATCTCAACATGTACCTGCGTCACCAGAGTTCGGACCACCACCTTCCAATCCAGAAGTGGCTCCAATGAGTACTGGTATAGAGCAAGGTCCTGCACCTTCAAATCCTGAAATGGCCCCAATGACGTCACCAGAGTTCGGACCACCACCTTCCAA
>CAJAXB010000044.1 GCA_903946795.1 uncultured Candidatus Saccharibacteria bacterium
CATACGTAGCAATTAGCTTTGCGGCTGTTGTCTTACCAGCACCAGGAAAGCCAAGCATTAAGTATAGTGTTGGTTTTTGTGATTTCATGCTCAGTAGTCAATGCCAGGATTGGCTAGAAACTTATCGTCGAAGTGGTGCTTAATCTTTGTCATGTTGGTGGCAATATCGACGAGTGGTAATAGTTTTTCCGGAAAATCTCGACCGGTCATGCAGAGACTGGTTTTTTCGTGTCGGCTGGTAATGAGTTTCTTAAGCTGTGCTTCACTAAGTAGTCCGTCGTGCACTGCATTATTGATCTCATCACAAATCACGAGATCGTAATTACCGCTTGTTGCAGCACGGAGTGCCTCGTCATAGGTTTCTTGAGCAGCTTGCTTATGTTGATCTTCTGAAATGTGTTGCGGGCTGAGGTCCCCTGCTTTATAAAAACCTTTACCACCTTTATGGAAGTGAATCTGATCTTTATATAACGGCATGATGTCTCGAATGAACACATGCTCACCGACACCCCAATATTTAATAAATTGAATAAACGCTACGTTCCAGCGGTTACCGAGCGCGCGAACTAATAATCCTAGGCTGGCGCTTGTTTTACCCTTGCTCTCACCTGTGTAGACAATTACGACTGATTCTTTTGTTTTGTATCCCTCAAAGCTCATAGATTGTAGTATAGCCTATTCAGTTGGGCTTACATTATTTTTTATACGCTGTGACACTATTTCCTGAAGCGCGTCTTTTGCAAACACGACAAGTGCATCATCCATGAGCTCTTCAAATGCTTTTTCTTTGAGTGGTGGTTCGTGCTGTTGAATTTCATATAGTGTTTGGACTAAAGGGTCATTATCTATAACTTTAGCTTCATAAATAGTACGTAGTGCATCGTGGCCGCCCTCAAGAATTTCCTCAACAGTCGTGGCTTGGCCATTCATTTGCTTTTTATCAGTCATTTTAGACTTAAGCCTACTAAACTTGTCATGCGACATATCAGCGTATGAACTGTAATCGTCAAAGTGTATGAGTATGCCAAGCAGCCCATCGAGACGAGATTGTCTTGGGGCTGGAACTTCGTCAAATACACCCATGGCTGGAGTGCCAAAAATTTCACGTTCGTGTTGAGTAATATACTCAATAATTTCAGGATAGTCTGGTTGAGGAGCTTGAGAGCTGCAAACATCATGAGAGGGTCCTTGTTCGAATCTTGATCCGTGCATCGCATACCTCGCAATCGTTTAGTACTACTTACTATGCTACACATATAGTGTCGCAAAGTAAATATCAAACGCTAGCAGTAGCGTCTATTATTTGCGAAGTGCTAGATCGATTTGTTCGCGGTTAAAACCGAGAATAATGGTGCCATTGATATCAAGCACTGGTGTAGCTGCTTGGTGTACATGATCCATAACCCATTTGTAGGCTTTTGGGTTATCGCTGATGTCGTATTCTTTAAATTTCTTTTTCTTTGACTTGAGATATTCACGGGCCATATGGCAATAGGCGCATCCAGGAGATGAATAAAGCGTAATCATAATAGTATTGTACACCATTACGAATGCATTTATTTATGCATCAAAACAGTACTTTTGTTTTTCTGCAAAAAGCTGTTGCAACAGAGTGGCGACACCTGTTATACTTTTGCAAAGATGAAGAAACATGCCGCCATTTCAATGACGACAACTACCATATGCCTGGAGGTAGCATGTTAAACGCCCTCACACTCCTTGCAAGTGGTGGTGACGAACCGCACATTGCTCTTGCTCCCGAGACGGTGATAACAATTGGTGGCTTTAAGATTACCAACTCAGTAATCTACGGTCTCATCTGTGTGGCTATACTTCTCTCAGCAAGTATCTTCGCAAGACGTAAGATGCGCCTGAAGGCTCGCGCTGGTATTACACAGTTTTTTGAGATGATTATGGAATTTGTGATGGGACTTATTGAAGGCCCGCTTGGTAGTCGTAAGAAAGCAGCTAAGTATGCACCTATCTTTGGTACCTTTTTCATTTTCATTATATTTATTAATATTATGGGCATCATGCCTTGGGTTGGCCCAGGAATTACTGCGACTACTGCAGAAGGTACTTTCCCGCTTCTCCGCGCATTCACTGCTGATTTAAACGGTACGATTGCGATGAGTCTTATTGCAATCATTACGTTACAGATCCTTTCCATCAAGGAATCAGGTGCTCTGGGGCATCTTAAGCACTACTTTACCGATAAGCCATTCAACCCGATTAACATGTTTATTGGATTGCTCGAAGTATTTGGTGAACTAACCCGTTTGATTAGTTTAAGTTTACGTTTGTTTTTGAACACCGTTGTCGGTGAAATTTTGATCGCGGTCTTTGCCTTCATTGGTAAAGACTTTCAGTCGTTCACTATTTTACCTATTGCGATGTTCGAAATCTTGGTCGCCTGTATTCAGGCCTATGTATTCACAGTGCTCTGCGCTACATACTTAGGCTTGGCTATATCGCACGGCCATGATGATGAACATACTGCTCACGAGGTTGATCCCGTTGTGGCTCGCTTCGAGGGTGATGTTATACATTAAATAAACAACCAGTCGTATACAATACGCTTGGATATATAAATAAAGGGAGAAAGAAATGAATCCAACAATAACACGATTTGCCGCTGAAACAGTAGAAGTTGCTGTACGTGGTGGATGGAACCCAGTTGCAGCTAAAGCATTCATGCTTGGTATCGCATTCTTGGGCGCAGCAATTGGCCTCGGTATGGTCGGATACGCGTACATGAACGCTATTGGTCGTAACCCAGAAGCTGGAAAAGCTGCAGGTCAGATCGTTATTATCGCAGCGATGATCGAAGTTACTGCTCTACTCGCATTCTTGGGCGCAATTATTATTAAATAAGTAATTACGAAAAGAATTCTGCAGCAGCATGCTGCTGCAGCGAGTAGTACATATGGTAGATCTAATACAAAATCAGGAGACGATATATGGGTAATCCCCTATTCTTGCTCTTCGCAAGTGAACAAAAAGAAGGTATTGCAGTACTTGGTATAGACCCCAAGGCTATTTTGCTGCAAGCTGGAACGTTCATCATTCTCTTCTTGATTATCAAGAAATTCGCACTCAAAGGTATTGTCGATACGCTTGAAAAGCGCCGCGAGACTATTGATAAGGGTGTTGAACTGGGAATCGAGATGGAGGCTGAAAAAGCCAAGTTTGATGAATCACTGCAGAAGATGCAACAGTCTGCCCGAGTTGAAGCTGAAAAGATTATTGCCGAAGCACATCTAGAAGCTGGTGAAATTATCAAAGCCGGTGAAGATGCTGCAACGCAAAAAGTTGACGGCATGCTCAAGGATGCTTCAGCACGCATCGAGCGTGAAATGCAAACCGCTCGGCAAGAACTGCAAGCAGAAATGCTGGCACTTGTGAGCGAAGCTACTGAAACGATCATTGAAGAAAAACTCGATAAGACGAAAGATGCAAGCCTGATTCAGCGTGCATTAGCAAGGGTACGAGCATGAGCAAGCAGTCAAACAAGACTGTTGCTCGTGCCGTCGTTGCTGAGCTGAAGGCTGGCCGCTCTATGAAACGCGTCAGCAAATCATTGGCGTCATATCTCATCGAAGAGCGACGTATGAATGATGTTGGGGCGATTATTCGCGATGTCGAAAAACAACTGCTCGTGCAGGATGAAACATTGTATGTACATGTGACAACCGCGCATGGCTTAAGTGCAAGTACTCAAAAAGAAATTACTAAAATGTTTGCACAAAAAAGTGATGCCAAGCGCGTCCATATTGAAGAAACAATAAACCCAGATGTAATTGGCGGTGTGCGCTGTGAAACAGCAGAACATCGTTTAGATTTGACCGTACGCCGGCAATTACAACGACTAAAAGGCAGTGCCGCGTAAGAGGAGATACAAGATGGCAGATATAAGTATTAAAGAACTTTCCAATGATATTAGAAAAGCAATTGCCGATCTGAAATCAAGTCCAGACATTGAAAGTGTCGGTATTGTGACACGTATTGGAGATGGTATTGCATGGATCTATGGCTTGCAGAAATGTGGCTATAACGAAATGCTTGAAATTGAAACAGAAGATGGTGCAGTGCCTGCATTCGCACTCAACCTTATGGAAGGTGAAATCGGTGCTGTACTTATGGGCGAGGACGTCAAAGTAAAAGCTGGTATGCGCGTGAAGCTCACTGGTCAGGTGCTCCAGATCCCTGTTGGCCCTGAACTTATCGGCCGCGTCGTTGATCCACTCGGTAACCCACTTGATGACAAAGGCCCAATCAAGGCAAGTCACAAAGGTTTGATTGAACAGACTGCTCCTGGTGTGCTTGATCGTAAAAGTGTGAACGAACCATTGATGACAGGTCTTCTTGCAATCGACGCTATGGTACCAATCGGTCGTGGTCAGCGTGAGTTGATCATTGGTGACCGCCAAACTGGTAAGACTGCGATTGCTATCGATACAATGATCAACCAACACCGTCAGAAAACTGGTGTTATCAATATCTACGTTGCGATCGGCCAGAAGCTCAGTAAAGTATCTCGTATCATCGAACGCTTGAAGCGTGAAGGTGTTATGGACCAGACTATCATCGTCGCAACCAGTGCATCAGATCCTGCAAGTTTGCAGTACCTTGCTCCGTACGCCGGTGCCGCGATTGGTGAATATTTCCGCGACAATGGACAGCACGCGCTCATTACCTATGATGACCTTACGAAACATGCGGTAGCATACCGACAAATGTCATTGCTCCTTCGCCGTCCACCAGGACGTGAAGCGTATCCAGGTGACGTGTTCTACCTTCACTCTCGTTTACTCGAACGTGCTGCAAAAATGAGCGACGAAAAAGGCGGCGGTAGCTTAACAGCATTACCGATCATTGAAACTCAGGCTGGTGACATTAGTGCCTACATTCCAACAAACGTGATTTCAATTACTGACGGTCAGATCTTCATGGAGACAAACTTGTTCTACCAAGGTATTCGACCTGCGGTATCCGTTGGTCTTTCAGTATCACGTGTTGGTGGTGCTGCACAAACGAAGGCTGTGAAGAGTGTCGCCGGAAGTCTCAGACTTGATCTTGCGCAGTTCCGTGAACTTGCAGCATTCGCTCAGTTCAGTACTGACCTTGATCCTGAAACAAAGCAAAAGATTGAACGCGGTCAGCGTTTGACTGAATTACTGAAGCAACCACAGTACAGCCCACTTGGTGTATGGGAACAAACTGCCCTACTCTTTGCTGCAACTGAAGGTGCTTTTGACGGTATTGCAGTTACCAGCATTAAGTCTGCACAAGATAGCCTGCTCCATGGACTCCATACACATCACCGTAAAGTTATGGACGAGCTCAACAAGGGCGACAAGCCATCTGATGAAGCAAAGAAAGTAATCCTAAAAGTCGCTAAAGACGCAGTATCTGGATTAAAGGAAAACTAAATAGATGGCGAGTAGTCAACAACTTAAAGCACGCATCGGAAGCGTCAAGAACACCAAGCAGATAACCAAAGCTATGGAACTTGTCAGTGCAAGTAAAATGCGCCGTGCTCAAGAGTTGGCTGTTCGCAGTCG
>CAJAXB010000045.1 GCA_903946795.1 uncultured Candidatus Saccharibacteria bacterium
AACTCGTTTCTTCAAAGCGAATCAATCGAATTCGACGTGTTCGTGTATCTTCTACTTCGTAGCAGATCCACTTATAGATATATGTAACAGACTTAATCTCGACCTCTCGAGTATATTTTTTCATGTTTAATATATACTTTATATCTTGTTTACCCACACTTTTCATAGAGTTATACACTAGCATTATTTATAGGGTTATGACAATATATAGACATGGTATGTATATATTGCGGTGGAACAACGTTTGTAACTAACTCGCGTAAACAAAAGAGATCAAACGCAATTTGGAGACGTCGTTCCTGTAATGCATGTAGAGGCATTTTTACCACTCTCGAGACTGTAGATTATGCAACAGCTATTATTGTAACCTCCCTAGAGCAACATAGAGAGTTCTCAAGGGATAAGCTTTTTGTGAGTGTGTACGAGAGCTGTAAACATCGAAAAGACGCTCAGGCAAGCGCTACACTGCTCACAGACACAATTATCAAGCAGCTTTACCCTCTTATTAAAGATGCAAGTTTATCGGTTAAATCCATTCGTAAGTTGACTCTAAAAACCCTGCACCGTTTTGATGAGGTTGCTGGGGTACATTACAAGGCATATCACCCCGACACTAACTAGGGTGCGGACAATCTAAATTACTGTTTTATTTTCGTCTGTAACGACCGCTTTATCCGTTACATCGAATTTGTCGAGATACTTTCCGAACATCAGACGAGTCTGAGAATATAACGCCGAGAAGCCACTATATACAATTGTCGTAATGGGCAGATATATCCACTGCAAGATCATGAATAGACTACGATGTGCTTTATACCTTTTAGGCTTTGGAGGCAAAGTTCTGAGGCTAAAGAACAAAGTAAAGAAAATACCAAACATAGCTATACGCTGCAGGTTACTGATGGTAATTGGTAACTGTGTGGCACCAAAGTCCTTAGGATTCACAAGAGCCGGAATAAACGCTGAAAATGTGATAATAAGTGCTGATGTCGCCCAGCTGACGTGACCTTCTAGTAAGCGAAGTGACTTAAACAATACGTCTTTCTTATCTGCTTTGTTCTTTTTGAAAAAGCCGGTCGTTACAACATATGCAAGATCTGATGCACCCCATGCCCAACGACGCATTTGCACAAACTGAGCCTTGAGCGTTTTAACATACGTCGTTGAGAATACTGCATCCTGATAAATAGGCAGGAAGATTGGGTACACTTCGTGTCGTCCATCATAACGGAAGTATGTTCTCCAGAACTGGTGTCCATCTTCTACAATAGTACGAACACTCCAAAAATCAGTATCTATAAGTGTTTGCATTGATTGTGCGTGTGCTGAAAAGTTTCTTAAGATATGTGGTCGTAATGCCACAACAGTCTGCCAGAAAGAGTTTCCGGTAGCAACAACACGCATCGGAGCTGGTGCATCCCATATGTTGTTAGTATAGAGAGGCACTGGTTGGAATGAGATATACCGAGGATCAGGACATAAACAATACGTGTAAGCGGTTGCAGCAAAGTAAGACGGATGTGGTCTGTTATCTGCATCTAGGGTCGTAAGGATTACATTAATTGGGTCAATGTTCTTCTTTTTAAGATAGCGTTCTACCTCCCTACCTGCGTACGTAACGTTACCGCCCTTGCCAATAACCTCGTTTGGAATATCTGCTGGATGCATAACAGCGAAGGCATCCATGAATTGATGCTTATATTTTTTAATCAAGTCTTGCGCTCGCTTTGCAGCCTCTTCTCCTCCACGTTCTTCATGAGCAATTACCAGAATTACTTTCTTCATGTCGTAGTGTGATGCGAGAACAGATTGAATAGTTGGCTCGAGCACCTCACGAGCTTCTTGATACGTAGCTATCATGGCAACTTGAATCACATCCTCAGGCTTAACCATACCGGCGTGAGTCTTTAAACGATCGATATTAGTAATGTGCCATTTGGGCCTATGCAGCTCTGATTCACCAACTACCTCACTCTGGACTTCCTTAAGGAGACCCTGCCAATCAAGTTTGCGATGTTCTTTCATGGTTTGCCAGCCCTGAATAGCTCGAATATTCATTGCAATGGACTTAACGAACCAAAGAAGCATATAAGAAATAATGAAGAAGATTGTTAGCGGTGGACTAACAATACTGAAAATGAATGGCAATATTAGGATGGACCAGCTCAGTACTCCAGGTAATATTTCAAAAAAACGATATCGAGCATCACGTTGCCCTTCATATGGTATTTCGATATCCGCTACTTTCATGAATTACCTTAAGACAAGTAGAGCATTACTTATAATAATCGTCATGAATGTTAGTAAAGTTCCTAATCCAAGCACTGCTACAGCATAATTACGATGATGCTGATACACCTTTAGACTCAAGAATGTATTCATCCCAAAAATAACTAAGAGAAATAAAATAAAACCCAATACGTCTAAAGTCTTGCCTGGCGTATATGGACTAATACCTAGATTAGAACGATATGATGACCAGATGACACCACTACTACTAACTAAACGGAGTAGAATTAATACCGACCCTAATACTGTAAAAAAGCTATTAATCGTTAGAAGTAGTAAAATAATGCGGTCGTGCAGATATTTATTTGGAAGATGCATGGTATTAATTTTACACTCTTTGTTCCCGAACCCCAACGTATATAATGAGATTTATTGCTATATATGGAGCCGTCGACCGGGATTGAACCGGTGACCTACGCTTTACGAAAGCGTCGCTCTACCAACTGAGCTACGACGGCATTACCTACAACTAAAAAATATTATACCAAATACTCTATTAAGGTTGATTTTAACACCTTAAACTGTTATTATTTGATGCGTTGCGCTTCGCAGCAAATGCGGGCCCGTGGTGTAGATGGCCTAACATGCCTCCCTGTCACGGAGGAGATCGCCGGTTCGAATCCGGTCGGGCCCGCCAAACATAAGCACTTCCATGTGAAGTGTTTTATTTTTTGGTATCATAGTTATGGAAAGAAAATCATATGAAACAAATTAATTGGTCAGCGTTCGTACGTAGTTTAATAATTTCCACTGGAGTGGCCATTCCTTTATTTATTATCCTTTTGATAATCAGCACATATATCCCTGGGAGTAACATCAATGGTGGTTTTTTCGGACAAATCCATAAAGAGCCTTCTACTACTTGGTACATTATTTTTACTGGTTTGGCATTTTGTATGTTGCTCATCGATTTTGCTATTGGACTCAGGTATTATCGTTCAATAACCGGAGCTAAGCCAGTAAAATAGTTCCAGACTTGTTCCGCTGCGGTACGCCAGATCGAATAAAAGTATTAGCTTTATAACAATCTTATGTTATAATATTTTTATGAAAGAATTTCAAACAGATCAGCTATTTGACCCTTATCAAGCAGCAATTGTAGGTCAGTTATTGCAGCAGCAATATGCTACACTGGTTCAAAATTGGGAGGCTGCTGGTCGCCCTAATGGAACTAGGTATGGAACTGACCGTCAGGAATTAGAAGAGCTAATGACAGTTCAAACCAAAGCCATACTTTCTGGTACTGGTGTTGAACTGTCAGCAAGCGATGTAGGGCGTATTAACAAAAGAAATCCGCAGGGCTATCTAGAAGCAGCTATTGGTGTTGCAGAAGAAGCAGCAACATTAGGCTTCACTCTTGAATTCGATGACCAGACCGCTGTAGAACAGGCACAGCGTTTAATTAACGACTACGAGTCCTACACAGAACCAGTACGTAATGGCAGAAGTGCTGAGGTGCCAGCTGACTATTCTAAACGTCAAAAAGCCAAGCTATTACTGATAGAAAGCAGTGCCCGTGATCTTGCTAGACGTTCAGGCATTGAAAATCCTGAACTTGACCAAGCAACAGTAAACCGTGTTAAAGAGGTCACTGGTGTTGGTTTTGCTGACCTCCGGAATGGGTTCAGAGGCCCTGTACGTGTAGTGCAGCGTGTTCCTAGAAAACAACAAGAAAGTGATTCAGAATATATGGGGCCCGAGGGTACTCCGGTCTATGCTGAAGGCATAGGTTGGACTGCAATCGCCGGTTACAGGTATGGTCTGCCTGTAGTTCGCGATAAGAATGGTAAGCTTGGTATAACTCGCCGCTACTAGTCAATCTAGCTAAATAAAATAGACGCTACAACGGCCGCTAAGCGTGGGTTTTCTAGAGTTGCTCAGCATAAAGAGTCTCAACAACTAGAAGAATAGCTTGGTCTAAGCTTTGTTTATGAGTTTATGAAGGTGAGGCAATAGAGATACTTGCTTTAGCTCAAGAAAGAGAAAAATCATAGCGATTACAGAAGTCTATGTACATCCTCACCAAGCTTATTTAATTTACCTTTATCTTTGCCCTCTAAGCTTGAAGTAACATTTTTTGTTAGACTTTTTTCATCCTGCTTTACAAGTACTGAAGTAACCCGAGGAGTATCAGAGTCTGCATCTTGAAATGCAACTATCATTTCTCCATTGGGCTTTAGTATATATATACGCTTGTTGCCAGAGCTGTCTTGCAGAATTGCTTCTTGATTATCACTATTCCCCGACCCTACTGCTTGAAGATTTTCGTTTATTCGTTTCGAAAATGCTTTGAACCCTTCTACGGATAAAGGCTCCTCCATTACTTTAAAACGGCCACTCTTTTCCACGCTAGCTCTGTATTGGAAAAAATGTATAAGACCAGAATTATAGCCTTGCCCATCTTCACCAGTTTCCCCGCTCATATCGGGAGCATTCGCCCAGACTTCTGTTGCAGCAATAAAATCAGGGTCATCAACAGCTCCACGCAACTCTTCAGTTAGTGCTATAGCTTGCTGTTCAGCTGTATTACGAGCTCCCTGCAAGGCTTCTT
>CAJAXB010000046.1 GCA_903946795.1 uncultured Candidatus Saccharibacteria bacterium
GTTTTTCTGAATCGAAGAGGAACGGCCAGAATTGTCATGTGCCAAGATTGCGACTGGCAAGCAATATGTCCACACTGTGATCTCCCGTTGACTTATCATGGGGATTCACACATTGTGCGTTGTCATACGTGTGGATACAAAGATAAGACTCCTTTGAGTTGTCCGAAGTGTAAGGGTGCTGACATACTTTTCAAAAGCATTGGTACAAAAGCAATTGAAGAGCAGCTCAAAAAACTATTCCCGGACGCACGGGTTCGACGATTTGATACGGACAATAACAAAAGTGAGGCCTTTGCTACACACTATACGGATGTTGTAAGTGGTAAGGTTGACATATTAATAGGTACACAAATGCTCGTCAAAGGTCTCGATCTTCCGAAACTGAGTGTTGTGGGTGTTGTCGCCGCAGACAGTAGTCTATATTTTCCAGACTACACCGCAGAAGAGCAAACATACCAAATTTTATCTCAGGTAATTGGAAGAGTGTCCCGTGGCCATCGAGCAGGAAAAGTAATAATACAGACATATAATCCAGATGGTACGGCTCAAAAAGCGGCATTATCAAAAGATTGGGATACATTCTACGAATCACAAATTGCAGAACGAAAAGAGTTCTCATATCCACCATTTTGTTTTGTGTTGAAACTGACGTGTTCAAGAAAAAATCAACAAGCAGCCATAACAGCAATTAATAAAGTGAAAAGAACCATTCAAGGCTTGCCAATTAAAGCGACGATCATTGGACCTGCGCCCCGTTTTAATGAGCGAGCGCAAGGACTATATCAATGGCAATTAACAATAAAATCAAAGCGGCGTTCAGATTTGTTGCGCATTATTCATGAGCTACCAGCTAATACCCAATATGACATTGACCCTTCTAATCTGTTATAATGCCTACCAGCATGCCAAAAGTTACCAAAGATTCGATAATCACATTGCCCAATAAGCATTTACGCCAGCGATCAAAAAAAGTCGGCTTGATAACTGATGAAATCAAAAAAATAATTCACGATATGGAACTTGCGGTTATAGATTGGGATAAAAGTCGCGCTCATGAAGTGACTGTTGCACTTGCAGCCGTACAAATCGATACGTTACTACGCTTGGTAATTATACGCGATGACTTTGACCACGGAACTCCGGCAAAGTACACGGCACTTGTTAATCCTGAAATTGTGAAATATGAGGGTGAAATTGAGTATGATTACGAAGGCTGCCTAAGCATTCGATCGGTATATGGATACGTACCAAGACATTCAAAAATTCGGCTCAAAGCACGTGACCTCGAAGGTAAGGAGGTTCGATTTAGTGCAACAGGATTTTTAAGCAGAGTCATTCAACATGAAGTCGATCACACCAATGGCAAGTTGTTTATTGACCATATAAAGCACGATGAGAATGCATTTTACAAATTAACGAATAAGGGTGATCTTGTAGAACTAGATTATGAAAAAGATATCAAAAACAGTCGTATTCTTTGGTAGTGGACCCGTAGCGGCGGCAAGTCTTCAGAAATTGCACCAAGACTTTAACATTGAGGCTATTGTCACTAAGCCTAGGGCACCACACCATAAAGGATCCGTGCCAGTCATTGAACTAGCTGAAGAATTAGATATCGCTTATCACACTGTTGATTCTAAACAAACTCTTGATGCCCTGATTGCATCACAGCCGTTTAAAAGTGATATCGCCGTATTGATTGATTTCGGCATTATAGTTTCAAGGCAAGTTATTGATTATTTTAAACTTGGAATCATCAATAGTCACTTTTCAATCTTGCCCGAGTGGCGAGGTGCAGATCCGATAACTTATGCTATATTATCTGGCCAAAAATCTACAGGTGTAAGTCTTATGAAAGTTAATGAAGCGATGGATGAAGGTCCTCTCATTGCTTATGATGAGTATGATATTCCTTCGGATATCGACACTCCTCATTTAACTAAAGCACTAATCAGCCTAAGTCACGAACTGCTTTGTAAAAATATTCCTCTTTATATTCAAGGAAAAATAGCTGCGTTTGCACAGGATAGCACAGGAAGGCCTATCTCTTACTCACGTAAGATTAGTTCAGCTGATGCTATGCTCAATTTTTCTAAAACAGCCGACGAACTTGCAAGAGAAATCAGGGCCTACAAAGGATGGCCAGGTAGCAAACTAACGATAGGCGACAAAAGTATAATTATTACAAAAGCCCATGTCGTTGATATGCCCTTATCCAAGGGTCA
>CAJAXB010000047.1 GCA_903946795.1 uncultured Candidatus Saccharibacteria bacterium
AATATCCCTGCCGCACTCAATGGCGATATCGATGATCTCTGTGATGCGCTTCAGGCATATGAACAAGACCTGATTCATGATGAAAATAAGTAATTGGCTGACGGCGGGTACCAAACAGCTTGAACAGTCCGGGAGTACATCTGCACGACTCGATTGTCTAATTCTTCTTGAATTGATACTACAAAAAGATAGAAGTTATATTCTAGCTCATCTTGATGATGAGCTAACTGAAGACCAAAAAGCTGAACTGACGATTCTCTTTGATCGCAGAATGCAACATGAGCCAATAGCATACCTTCGTGGTACGAGTGAATTTTATGGACGCACATTTATTGTCACTCCTCAAGTGCTCATTCCGCGACCCGAAAGTGAAACAATTATTTCTTTATTAAAATCACTCAATCTGCCCAAAAACGCATCAATTGCTGATATTGGCACTGGGTCGGGAGCGCTCGCAATTACTGTCGCGCTAGAGCTGCCTGAATCAACTGTTGATGCTTATGACATTAGTGAAGAAGCACTACATATAGCCCGCAAGAATGCTGAGTTACTCAATGCGACCATCCATTGTGTGAAGCAAGACCTGCTAACGCGCCCAATCGCTACCTATGATGTAATCATTGCTAATTTGCCGTACGTTTCGACGACCCAGAATGTATCCAAAGATACGAAGTTTGAGCCATCTATTGCTCTATACTCGGAAAACGATGGATTAGCACATATAGAACGACTTCTTGGTCAGCTTGATGACGCACGAATACATCCAAATGGATATCTCATTCTTGAGGCCGAACCTCGTCAACATACTAGAATCATTGCAATGAGTAGCGAACATGGTTTTCGGCTAATTCAAAACGAAGGTTTTATACTGCTGCTACAAAAGCAGTCTACTTAGAGCTTGCCACTCCAGTCGGAGAACGTTAGTACAATAATTACAATCGCAATCATAATGAAAATAATTTGTCTTCGTAGCAATACAGAGACACGATCGGTCTTTTCAAGAAAGTAAATTCCACCCATACCTGATCCAAGAACAGATAAAAGTAACGCTGGTTGCGCAACTGGTCCATAGAATAAGAGCCAGTGACAACTAATCCAAACCAAAGCTGCGCTAAAGTATGCCCATACGCCACCAAGGTAGCGGGACATGCCCTCTTCAAAGACTGCGAAGAAATGGCGTGCACAGTTGTACGTAATAACCCAGGTGCCGATAACAAGGACAGCAATTGGCGTATCACCCCATGCGATAAATAATGCCACTAGACCGAGCGCCTGACTAATGAGCGCCTGTATAGCAACTCCAAAAACAGAATCAAGTGGCTTAATAACGAGCAGCCAAAAACCATATACTACGGCCCAAATTAATTGAATCATTTGGGAGTCAACATTTGCCATGCAAATCAATACCGCGATACCAAAAATAAGATCTACGGCATTCACACGAATATTAGCGGCCCAGTGGCGCGGCTTTACGGCGAACATGCGCCATTTACTGAGCAAAATAATAGCTGCTGCTATTTGTACAAAGTTCAGCCGCACTGCAATAAACACAGTTGCAGGCAATAAACATGTCAATGCGATGTGAATAAAATGTGAAAAGCCAGCTGCGGGCTTAATTTTTGCTGCTATTTGTCTCATGACGTTATTCTATTATACCAAAGATCCTGGTATTCGATATACTGTTCTATCCTGCGGTTAAACATGTGCACGTTTATAAAAAATACACTATAGTAAATGGAATGGACTCAGAACAAAAAGAACAAAACCCAGCTCCTGTTTCAGCTGCTCCAGCTGAACCTAGTGAACATACTGTCAGTGGGATTAGTCTGGTTATGGAGCAACCTGAAGAACAACAAAGTGAAGACGATTCCAAGCAAAACAATGTTAAAAGTATCCTTTCAACAATTGCAGTACTCGTCATTGCTCCTCTT
The DNA here is from genome assembly GCA_903946795.1 of uncultured Candidatus Saccharibacteria bacterium. Taxonomy (GTDB): domain Bacteria; phylum Patescibacteriota; class Saccharimonadia; order Saccharimonadales; family AWTP1-31; genus CAJAXB01. The sequence continues at coordinate 1,932 of CAJAXB010000047.1, forward strand.
ATAGCAATCTTTCTGACAGCTTTCGTATTTCAATCCTACGAAGTTGATGGTCCGAGTATGGAGACAACGCTACAGAATCGTGATCGATTAATTGTGCTGAAGCTTCCAAAAACTGTTTCGAAAATAACTCGAAAACCGTACATTCCTAAGCGAGCAGACATCATAATTTTCAATCTTGATGAAGGAGCTATTGGAAAACGTCAGCTCGTTAAGCGTGTCATAGCACTACCTGGTGAAAGAATTACAATCAAAGACAGTAAAGTGACTGTTTACAACGAAGAGAATCCCAATGGCTTTAATCCAGACAGCGCCCCATACGGCAGTGTCATAAAGTATACTTCAGGCGATATAGATCTTGTGGTGCCTGAAGGATCGATATTTGTATGTGGAGATAATCGGCCTAACAGCTTAGATTCCCGAGCTTTTGGGCCTGTGCCACTAGATGACGTTGTCGGAAGACTTGGCTTACGGGTGTACCCTTTTAACAAGGGTCAAAGCTTCTAGATTAAGATTTTTTTGAAATAAAATTAACTATGCGTTTTAGTTCAGTTTCATTCTTGAAGCCGATCTCCAATTTTCCTCCCTTAGCTGTGCGCTTGAGCGTTACTTTGGTCTTAAGAATTTTTGTAAGCTTTTCTGTCTGGGGGGAGATTGTAGCAACCTTTTTAATCGCTGATGCGGGGGTAGATGTACCCTTTTTGTGAGCGACAACATATCGCTCAGCCTGTCGAACGGACCATTCATTCTTCAATATAAGTTCGAGAAGCACCAACTGGTCTTTTTCTTCCTTTAGAGACAAAATAGTTCTCGCGTGGCCTTCAGTAATCTTTTTATCACGTAGCGCCTCCATTGCAGCCTGAGGGAGTTGCAACAATCTGGCAGTATTTTGAACAGTTACAGCGGCCTTACCGAGTCGACTTCCAATAGTTATATAATCGAGACTAAATTGTTCATGCAGATATTGAATAGATGCCGCCTGTTCGAGAGGAGACAAATTTACGCGTTGCACATTTTCTACAAGCGCAAGTTCAAGTCGTTCAAGTTGTTTTGAGGTTCGGCTGACTGCAGGAACAGTTTTAAGGCCTGCCAATTTCGCAGCTCTCCAGCGGCGTTCACCGGCAATAATATAATAGCTATCACCGTGAGGAGTCACTACAAGTGGTTGCAGAATACCATGCTGTTTAATCGAATCTGCTAATTCTTGGAGCGCTTTTTCATCAAAATGCACACGCGGCTGTTCTGGGTTTGGTTCAAGTGAAGCTACATCAAGCTTTTTGATACGTTCATCATCTCCGGCTAATATCGATGCGTCAAAGTTCTTTGGTATTAAAGAATCAAATCCGCGACCTAATTTACTATTTTGCACGTTCTTCTATCTCCTTTGCTAAGCTCTTGTAACTGCGTGCTCCCTTTGACCACTTATCATGCTCTAGAATGGACTTACCAAAGCTTGGCGCCTCTGCCAGTCGCACATTGCGCGGTATAACTGTGTGGAATAACTTTTGACCAAAATGCTTCTTCACTTCGTCCATAACCTGCTCAGACAATGAGGTTCGGCTATCATACATTGTCATAACAATGCCTAGTAGCTCAAGATTGGTATTAAGTCCCTGACGAACACGCTGGATAACGTCAAGGAGCTGTCCGAGGCCTTCCAGTGCGTAATATTCAGCCTGCACAGGCACTAATACAAAATTAGCTGCAGTGAGCGCATTGAGGCTGAGCAGACCAAGAGACGGCGGGCAGTCAACAAGAATAAAATCATACGATACAGTATCCAGTGCTTCCTTCAACCTATACTCACGACGGTCCTCAATTGCTAAATCAACTTCAGCGGCTGCAAGCTGAGAATTCGTAGGCAAAATATGTAAACCTGCATGGGATGTATCTTTAATCATACGTGCGATATTTACGGTACCAAATAAAACATCATACACGGTACTGTCTAGTGATTGCTTATCTATACCGAGACCGCTTGTAGCATTTCCCTGAGGATCGAGGTCGACAATAAGCACTGATTTTCCGAGCTTTGCTAGGTACGCAGCAGCGTTAATCGCTGTCGTCGTTTTACCTACCCCCCCTTTTTGGTTCAATATAGCAATGATTTTTGACATTTTTCTCTCTGGTTATGGTTACTACTAGACTACCATAACAGCGGTGGTTATGTCACCTTTAGAATAAAAAATAGAGGAGTCTTTCGGACTCCTCTATTGTGTTCGTACATTACACTACTGATTATGAAATCTTCGTAATTTTAATGACTGATTTGTGCTGACGGTGGCCGTGTACTTTACGTACGCGCTTCTTTGCCTTATAGCGAATAGCGAGCACTTTGTCCTCAAGAATTTCTTTCTCGACAACTTCAGCTGTTACAGTAGCACCTTTTACTTCAGGTGTACCGACGGTTACTGTATCGCCATTGATTACTAGTAGAGGCGTAAAGCTCACTTTTGATTCATCGCCTAATAACTCAACGTTGAGTGTGAGTCCTTCGGTTACGATGTATTGTTTACCGCCTGTAGCGATCACTGCTTTTTTCATTGATAGTATCTCTTTCGAAAAATGTTACAGACTAGATAATACCAAATTATTCCACCTCTGTAAAGGGGTTAAAGCACTTATCTCTCTAAAGAGATTGTTAGTTTCATGCCTTCAACAAGCACTTCACTCGTGTGCGCGTAGTCGGCATTATCCTGTTCTATCTTTGTAGCGAGTGTCTCTTCTGAAACAAGATCTCCGAGATTTTGGATTGCTTGCCTGAGTGATTCTTCACGTGTGGATAGTGAAAGCTTGATACGATCGTCTATCTGTAAATCAGCTTTTTTACGGGCGTTTTGTACCTGTCGAATCACTTCACGAATCAAGCCCTCTTGTTTGAGCTTAGTATTTATTTTTGTGTCGAGTACTACTTTGACTTCTTCATGATGTGCGCCATTTTCTTGATGTACAGTCGTAAACACTGTTTCTTTTACATTTAACTCATCACATATAATTTCAGAAAATTTTGCTAAGCGATCAGCAAATGCGTATGAAACCGTGGCACTTTGTAACGGTTGGCGCACCTTGATTCCTGACGCTGCTCTTTCAGATAAGCCTTTATTGATAGCCTCCCGAAGTTGGCCCATTTCACTAATCAACTGCTCGTCGATACCACGTCCTATAGTCCAGTCTAGAAGATGAACGGACTCATTTCCTGTGAGCTTAATATACAACTCTTCTGCCATGAAAGGCGTAAATGGAGCAATAACAATTGCAAGCTGGACGAGCACATAATGCAACGTGGTATACGCATCGTTTTTATCGTCACTATTATCACTCTTCCAAAATCGTTTTCTCGAACGTCGTACATACCAGTTACTCGCATCGTCAATAAATTCCAAGACAGGTTTGACCGAATTAGGTATGTCATACGTGTTCATTGATGTCGCTACTTCAGAGGCGAGTTGATGAACTCTTGAGACTATCCATCTATCTAGTGGGTTCTCTAAATCATCTAGTGGGTCGTTAAAATCTTGAGGCGACTCCCAACCGTCTACAGCTGCGTACATAGTAAAGAAGTCGTACATGTTCCAAATCATACTTAACTTACGCGCAACATCGCCCACATCCTTATCTGTCAAATTAAAGTCTTCCCCATTGACTACAGAACTTGAAAGTAATAAGAATCTAAACGAGTCCGCCGAATACTGATCCATAAGTTCAAGCGGATCGGTATAATTTTTAAGCTTTTTACTCATTTTCTTACCGTCAGCTGCGTTTATGAATCCAGTACAAATGACATTTTTAAACGGTGACTTTCCAAAAAGACCAACATTTACTGCCGTCAGTGAATAGAACCACCCTCTAGTTTGGTCAATTGCCTCGACGATAAAATCCGCCGGAAAGCTTGCTTCAAAAACATCTTTATTCTCAAACGGATAATGAAATTGAGCGAACGGCATGCTGCCACTCTCAAACCAACAATCCAATACTTTGCCAATATGATGAAGCTCTACACCATCGATGTTCATTGTTATGTTCATTACATTAGGTAAATGAAAGTCACTGATCTTTTTGCCAGTAAGCTCGTAAAATTCTGCGTAGGAGCCTACAACCTTAATCACCTCGCTACCGTCTTCGCGTATACCTCTCCATACTGGAATTGGAGTTGCCCAATAGCGGTCTCGGGACAAATTCCAATCAGGTGCTGAGTCGATAATATTTCTGAAACGACCTTGTTTTAGATGCCCAGGAACCCAATGAGTCTTATCGTTTTCAGATAACATTTCATCTTTCTGGCTCTGTATATCCATAAACCAGCTTGGATGTGCACGATACATGAGTTTTGTTCCACAACGATGACAGTGAGGATATTCGTGTTGGATGTAGGTAACTTTTAACGCCATGTTTTCAGCGACTAACGTTTTTGCAATCTCTTTATTTACTTCCCAGATATTCTTACCTTGCCATCGACCCTGCGTATAGTTTCCGTTTTCGTCGACAATTGAAACTATCGGCACATTTTCTTCTTTGCATAGTATATAGTCCTCTTCACCGTAAGCAGGAGCTTCATGAACAATTCCCGTTCCATCTTCTGCAGTTACAAAATCTGCTGCAAGTACACGATGGGCTTGAGGACCATGATTTTCAAAAAGCGGATGGTATTTTTTGCCTACCAATTCACTGCCTTTAACTTTTTTTAGCACTGCATATTCAAGTTGCTGATGTTTTTCGTCGGTCATCACCTTTTCAACTGCGGCAGATGCGACATAAAACTTATTTCCTTGATAGCTAATGAGGCTGTACTCAAGTTTAGGATTAATTGCGATTGCGACGTTTGCGGGTAGTGTCCACGGCGTCGTGGTCCAAGCGAGCAGTTGTTCATCAGAATTTTCAAGTTTAAAGTAAACAAAAACGCTTGGATCGGTGTCTAATTGGTAGCTATTTTCCATTGCGACTTCAGACTTCGAAATTGGCGTAGCGTCTTTGGTGCAGTACACGAGAATCTTTTCTGTATCATAAATCTTGCCGTCTTCATAAAGCTTTTTAAAAGCCCACCAGACACTCTCCATATATTCAGGATCCATGGTTTTGTAGGCGCCCTTAAACTCTACCCAGCGACCTAAGCGTTCGATAGTATCTTCCCATTCGGTTCCAGTTTTAACCATTGCTGCACGACACGCGTTAACGTAATCACTAATGCTGATCTTTGTGCCAATCTCTTTTTTGCTTGAAATACCAAGTTCTTTCTCAACAAAAAGTTCAGCCGGCAATCCGTGGCAATCCCATCCCCATCGTCTCTCAACACGCTTACCTTGCATTGTTTGGTAACGTGCAACAGCATCTTTTATTGTTGAGATAAGTAAATGACCATGGTGCGGCTTACCTGTAAGGAATGGTGGGCCGTCATAGAAAACAAAACTATTATTTTTTGGGCGCTGATCAACTGACTTCTGAAAAGTCTGCCGTTTAGCCCAAAGCTTTGCAATATCTTTTTCATATTCGGCTGCTCGTCGGCGTGTACCTGACTTAAATTTCATGTATGCTCCTTAATAAAAAATCACTTCTCTTGGCTGCCAGAATCCCTTATTGGGACGGTACCATCTGGCTTCCAAAAGAAGTGATTCTTTTAGCTCTTATTTCTAGAGTATTACGTTACTCGTTACGTCAGATTCTACTTTTTATCGTATGATAAATTTCTTTCTGCTACGCCTGATTTCTCATTTATTTGGCTGATGACCATTTATCTCATTCATAGAGGGCGTATGTGTAATTTTTACTATAAACTACTCTTTAGAATCCGGCAAGATTAATCTTTTGTGTAATAGGATAGCTCATTCATCAGCGGCAATGAAGTACCTTGCCATGCTCTCATAAGTTTACCCTGATAATCAACAGCGAGTATTGCGGGATACTGTACGACATCATATAGCGTTGCCATGTGGGCGCCGTCGCGTGATTCAAGACTAACAAGCTCTATATCATGTGACATCTGTCGTGAAAAATCACGCGCGTAGTCTTCGACCATACGTGCATGTTCAGAGTCAGGATGATACAAAATAAATACGTGCATTACCTTCAGTTTACCATATGCACTTTATGCTCAGATAGACAAAAAGACCCTTGTTCTACCAAGGGTCTTTTATGTGCACGATGTGCAAGCGTTTAGCTACAACCAGTTGTGCTTCCGCAAGCTGTACATACATAGCAGCTACCAGCACGCTGAGTCTGATTGCCGCAGCTATAGCATAGTGGCGCAGTATCATCTGCACTTTTTGCCGTAGTTCTTTCAGCACTTTGTGTTGTGACTGATTCTTCTACGGTCTGCTCAGCGATCTGAACCGGCTCTTCAAGTAAGCTAGTTTGCACATCTGGCATATCGTCAAGAGAGGCAAGGCCAAGCTCAAGTCGATCATCAAATGAAAGATAGTCGAGCGCTAGTCGCCGGACGATGTAGTCAGTGATTGAACTTGCAGTTCGGATCTCAACATCATCGGTAATACCAGCCGGAGCAAAACTTGTACCTCTCAAGGTCTTTACAAAGCTCTTCAGTGGTACTCCGTACTGAAGACCATGGCTTACGCTAATTGCGAAGGAGTCCATAAGTCCTGAGAGTGTTGAGCCCTGCTTTGAAACGTTAATGAAGAGTTCACCGGGAGTTCCATCTTCGTATTCGCCTATAGTAAAGAATCCGCTAAGGTCCGCGATATGGAACTTGTAGGTACTACTCTTGCGTCGCTTTGGAAGTAATCTGCGCACAGTTCCTTTGACGACAATTTTCTCATCAATAGATTTTGCACCCTCTTCTTTTTCGCTGCCTTCCTTCTTAGCCATGCTCAGTGGCTGACCTACCTTACAGTTATCTCGATATACCGCTACGGCCTTGATTCCCATTTTCCAAGAATCAATGTGCAGTTGCTCGATGTCTTCAACTGTTGCTTCTTCAGGCATATTAACAGTCTTACTAATAGCGCCTGATAGGAATGGCTGTACTGCTGCCATCATCTTTACGTGTCCAAGATAGTGAATTGAATTATCTCCCATTGAGCAAGCAAACACTGCACGATGCTCTGGCTTCAAGTGTGGAGCGCCAGTAATAGTCTTCTCCGTATCAATGAATGCAACGATCTCATCAGCTTCTTTCTTAGAGTAACCAAGTGCATCGAGTGCGCGTGGTACAGTTTGGTTCACGATATGCATCGTTCCTCCGCCAACGAGCTTCTTGACCTTTACAAGGCCGAGATCGGGCTCAATACCTGTAGTATCACAATCCATCATGAGTCCGATTGTTCCAGTTGGAGCCAAGACACTTGCCTGTGCGTTACGTACACCGTGTAGTTGTCCGAGTTCTACTGCCTCATCCCATGCATTTGCGGCTGCGCTGAGGAGATCTTCAGATACAAGGCTTGCATCTATATCAGATACTGCACTACGGTGCTTCTTTAGTACTCGAATCATACCTTCTTGATCTTTATGGAAACCAGCAAATGGTCCAACTCGACGTGCCATACGTGCACTCGTTGCATATGCCTGTCCTGTCATTAGAGCAGTAATTGCAGCTGCTTGTGCGCGACCTTCTGCGGAGTCGTATGGTAAGCCTTGTGCCATGAGAAGTGCACCAAGGTTTGCATAGCCTAAGCCAAGCTCACGGTACGCCTTTGCATTCTTTGTAATTCTTTCAGTTGGGTATTCAGAATAGCCCACAAGTATTTCTTGCGCAGTAAATAGCAATTCAACAGTGTGTTTGAAAGCCTCGATATCAAACGTATGATCGTCGTTAAGATACTTGAGTAGGTTTATACTTGCCAAGTTACATGCAGAGTCATCAAGGTGCATGTATTCACTACATGGATTTGATCCATTAATACGGCCTGCATTCGGTGTCGTATGCCAATCATTAATGGTTGTGTCAAACTGCATTCCAGGGTCAGCACATTCCCACGTTGCCTCTGCGAATTGCCTAAAGAGATCCCGTGCCCTTACAGTTTTCACTACTTTACCTGATGTCACGGCCTTGAGATCCCAATCTGCGTCATCTTCAACAGCCTGCATAAATTCATCTGTTACGCGAACTGAGTTGTTTGCGTTTTGATATTGTACTGAAAAAGAATCTTTTCCATCGAGACTCATATCAAATCCTGCTTCTTGTAGAGCTCGAGCTTTGCGTTCTTCGATCGCTTTACTCCAAATGAATTCTTCTACATCGGGGTGATCTGCGTTAAGAATAACCATCTTTGCTGCACGTCGCGTTTTACCGCCACTCTTAATTGCGCCCGCAGATGCGTCTGCACCGCGCATAAAGCTGAGAGGCCCCGATGCTGTACCGGCACTTTTACCTAACTTTTCTGCTGATGAACGAATCGAACTGAGGTTAATTCCAGAGCCAGAACCGCCCTTGAAAATCATACCTTCTTCTTTGTACCAGTTGAGGATTGCTGGCATAGTATCTTCGACTGAGAGGATGAAACATGCGCTAGCTTGTTGTGCTCGGCTTGGTGCGCCGATATTGAACCACACTGGAGAGTTGAATGCAGCGCGCTGTGTTGCAAGGATATACTTGAGTTCTTCGGTAAAATCTTCTACCTCAGTTGCTGTTTCAAAGTAACCTTCTTGCAATCCCTGACGTGCAACTGTATCAACAACGCGGTCAATAAGGTCGCGTAGTGAGGACTCACGACTTTTAGTACCTGGTGTTCCAGTAAAATATTTTTGTGCAACAATATTTATTGCATTAAGTGACCAGCTGTCTGGAAATTCGACATTTTTCTGTTCGAAAACTGGTTTTCCGAGAACAGGATTCATAATAACTGAATCTGTTGAGATCCATTTTAGAGCATCATAGCCCTTCGTTTTAGGCTGAGTAAATAGCCTCCTGCGTCCCAGGATTGTTGTTTGTCCCATAATAGTACCCTCACTATATTGTTATATTTGTTGTTTTTGTTAGAGCTCCGATATCTGCAACTCTCAATGCAGATACGTATTCTCCCCTCCAGCCTCTGGCGTATGTTCGATTATACACATACCAGAACCCAAGGGGGAGACGTCAAAAAGACTACGTTCTAGTTTTTTTGACGACTATCGGTCTTTTGACCACGAATTTGTGATAATTCTTTTTCAAATCCGGCAATATCTTTAAACCTGCGATACACACTTGCAAAACGCACGTATGCAACCTCATTTAATGGTGCGAGCTTATCCATTACTATCTGTCCAATAGTATTAGTAGAGAACTCAGACTCATTACGATTATGAAGATCATGCTCGACTTCTGAGACAAGATTATCTAACTCAACGCTCGAAACTGGCGTCTTTTCACACGCCCTGTACAGACCAGCTAATAACTTATCGCGTGAGAATAGCTGGCGAGTTCCATCGTTCTTTATAACGATGAGTTGCGGCCGTTCTATACGCTCATACGTAGTAAATCGAAATTCACATTTTAGACATGCTCGACGTCGGCGAATAGCCGCACCTTCTGCAACGTCACGTGATTCAATTACTTTTGTATCCAGCTGTTGGCATTGGCTACATTTCATTATTGTCTACCCTTCGTGTTCATTCTTAACGTACTATTGCATATGCTAGTCACTACATATAGCGTATATGCTTACTATGATAGCCCCACAACTAGCGCTTTACAAGCAGAATGTCGCTGTAATTTTTAACACAATACTACAGGTATAGCTACTAATTTTAAGAAGTTAATTCATCATCTTTTTGTGATCGTCGCTTCTTCAAACGACGAAGGAATGATGGTTTTTCTAATTCTGCTTCTTCAGCTTCGGGACTACTTTCTGTTGGAGCCTGCTGTTGGGCATCGTGTTCATGGCCCTGATCAATAGACCAAATATTTGGCACGGCAGCGTCAGAGCGAAAATCGTGCGACATGTCCTCGCCCTGATCTTTGTTCTCGAGGTCCATGCTAATTGATGAAACGTCTGTTTCTTCGTGTGCTACGTTTTGTTTAGGTTTTGTTTCTTGTGCTGATGATTCATGTCCAGGAAGTGAACGCTTTGCAAAATACGTTTCATCGAATCCTGTTGCTACAACCGTAATAATAATCTCACCTTCCAGCTCAGGATTGATTGTTGCACCAAAGATAATGTTTGCATCTGGATCTGCTGCCGCAGTAATCGTTTCAGCTGCGGTATTAATTTCATGCATTGCAATATCATTACCGCCGATAATATTAAATAGCACTCCACGAGCTCCATCTATGGATACTTCAAGCAGTGGTGACTCAATTGCTTGCTGTGCAGCTTGAATTGCTCGGTTCTCACCACTCGCACGTCCAATACCCATTAATGCAGATCCTGCGTTACTCATTACCGTACGTACGTCTGCAAAGTCTAGGTTAACAAGACCATGTACAGTAATAAGGTCTGATATTCCTTGCACGCCCTGGCGTAATACATCATCAGCGACCTTGAACGCTTCAAGTAGTGGCGTTTGACGATCAATTGTTTGAAGCAGTCGATCATTAGGAATAATAATAAGCGTATCGACTTTGCCACGTAAGTTGTCGATCGCAACTTCAGCGTTCTTGCGTCGTTTTTCACCCTCAAATGCAAAGGGCTTAGTTGCAAATGCAACAACCAAGACACCCATTTCTTTTGCAGCACCGGCAACTACATGTCCGGCGCCACTTCCGGTACCACCGCCAGCACCAATTGTGATGAACACCATATCGGCACCATCGATTGCTTTTTTTATATCATCGATTGATTCAAGCGCAGCTTTTTCGCCAACTGAAGGATTGGCACCAGCACCAAGTCCGCGTGTTGCGTCTTTTCCAATGTGAATTTTTGTTCCAGCTTTTGAGTGGTGAAGTGCTTGTGCATCCGTGTTGACTACAATAAATTCAACGCCATCAACCCCTGCTTCAATCATACGATTGACCGCAGCACCTCCGGCGCCACCAACACCAATCACCTTAATTCTTGCAAATGTTTCTATTTCTGGTGCGACTTGTGGCATGCTATTGTCCTTGAACTCATTCTTTATTACATCAAAAGTATACTGCAATATACCCCATTCATCAATGAGCAACTTTATAGGCCACGATCTTATACGCTAAAAAGTGCGGTATAACATTTGTGTACGATATTTACTTTTTAAATTTTTTGAGAAGACCTGAGACCATACCAAAGACCCCTTCTACTGGTTGGCCTGGTTGTTGTTCTGTATCAGCATTACCTATGAGCATATCGAGCTCCATAAGACCTACCGCTGTACTATATGCAGGATCTTGTACTGCATCCATAAGACCTGAAATAGGTTGTAGCTTACCTACTCGTGCAGCCAGTTCTAGTTTTTCTTTCGTAAAGTCTGCTAAACCTGGCAATTTAGCTGTTCCCCCAACGAGAACAACTCCACCTGGCAGTTTTCGTGATTTGTGAATCTTTTTCAGTTCTTTATCGACATATTCAAGCATTTCTTCAACACGTGATTCTATAATCATCTGCACTAACTCAGCATCAAATTCATGCCTATTTTTATGCAAAATTAAGGAGATCATGCCTGACTTTGAGTATTTACCAAGTCCACCGTGCTGAATTTTTACCTGTTCAGCGACGTCTAGGTCAGTTTTTAGACCTATTGCTAAATCATTCGTTATATTTGTTCCTCCGAGAGGTAGAACAGCAACGTGCTGTACTTCGCCTTCTTCAAGAACAACCATATTTGTCGTACCTGCTCCAATATCGAGTAGTACAGTGCCGGATTCTTTTTGCTGCCGAGTTAGAACTGCTTCAGCGCTTGCAATACTCGAAATAGTAAAGCGCGTTGGAATAACATGAGACCGTTCTAAGACCAAGTTAAGATTGCGCATTGCAGGAATTGAGCCAGTTACTATGTGAGTATCAACTTCAAGACGTACACCTTGCATGCCGACGGGGTCTTTAATATTGTCTTGTCCATCTAGACGATAGTTTTTTGCAAAAATTTGTATAATGTCTCTGTTTGGCGGTAACTTCACGATAGTTGCAGCCTCTTCAACACGGTAACGATCTTCAGGAGTAATTTCTCGATTAGCAGCGCTTATTGCAATAACTCCGCGAGAGTTCATTCCTATAACCTGATTGCTATTTACATTGACCGTTGCTCTAGGCACATGCACCCCAGAAACGCGTTCAGCTTCTGTAATTGATTGCACAACTGCATCGACTACTTCATCAACACGCACAACTGAACCTTTACGCATACCTGTATTGGGCGCGCTTCCATATCCAATCACAGAAAGAATAGGTATTTCTTCATTTGTTTCGAGCATACCAATAACACAACGAACAGTATTTGTTCCTATATCAAGCCCGAAATAATGTTGTGGAGTTTGTTCGCGCATTTATGTAGTATACCGCTTGTCCTTTGTAGTCACAAGATAGTTACAAAGCCGTTAAAATCTCATATCCTGTTTCTGTAACTAAAATAGTATGCTCAAAATGAGCTGCAAGTGACTTGTCTACTGTTTTTATGGTCCAGCCATCGCTGTCTGTATACACCTTATAACCTTGTAATGTCGCCATTGGCTCAACTGCGATGGTCATACCAGCTTTCAATTTCATACCTGTATTTGCTCTTCCGTAATTAGGTATATTGGGCTCCTCGTGCAATTCATGGCCAACGCCATGACCAACGAGATCACGCACTATTCCGTATTTATGTTTATTTAAGACCGTTTCAATTGCATTGGCAATTGTCCCGACATGAACACCATCATGTATAGTTTCAATACCGGCGAATAAAGCTGCTTCAGTGATATCAACAAGTTTTTGTTTAGCAGAATTCGTTTTGTCTCCAATGACGACACTAATTGCTGCATCAGTAATCATTCCGTTAACCTTCACCCCAAAATCAAGGCTGACAATATCACCTTTCTTTATTATGCGGTTTTCGCTAGGAATGCCATGCACTACTTCATCATTAATTGAAATGCAGATCACATCTGGGAAGCCATAATACCCTAAGAATGCAGGTTTGCCTCCTAGACTTTGTAATTTCTCAGATGCAAGATTAGCAATTTGTTTTGTACTCATACCCGCTGCAATATTTTGCTTAAGATACTGTAAGACAGTGGCAAGCTGTCTGCCGCTTTCTTTCATCGATACAATTTCTGCAGGTGTTTTTACGCGTGTAGTCATATGACCTATGTCGTTTTTACTGAAGCTGCTATTTCTTCATGGACCTTTTTAATGTCTTGGTCGCCATTAATAGTAAATACTGGGACAGATGCTATTTTGAATTGTTCAAGAATTGGTTTCACCGTTTGATCATATTCGATAAAACGTGCTGATATTGATTCATCTATATCATCAGGGCGCCCTCGAGAAAGTAAACGTTCTTTTGCGGTCTCTTTCGAAATTTCAATATGAATAACTGCCGTTCCACGCAGCTGCCCATGTTTGATTTGCCCAATAAGCCAATCGGCTTGAGCTGCAGTTCGAGGAAAGCCATCGAGTATAAATTCATCATGCGGATTTATGACTGTAAACATCTTTTGTACCAATGAAATAATTTCTTTATCGCTTAATAACTTGCCTGAAACCATATCTTTACGGCGATCACCAGAAACAAGCATACGTAAGAATTCTCCAGTAGATAGCCATGGCAGCGCTAAACGATCGGCAAGCATACGGCCTTGCACACTCTTACCAGAACCCGCGACACCCATAAAAATAATCATGCTGTTAACCGTTCCTTGACGAGTTTTGCTATAAGCGCACCGTCTGCATTGCCTTTGCTAGCAGCCTTTACTGCCCCAATGACTTGACCCATTTGCTGAGGTGTTGGTTGGCCAAGCTTTGCAATTGCCTCATCGACAAGTTTTGTAACTTCCTTTTCAGAAAGTTGCTCGGGAAGGTATGCCTCAATAATTGCTTTTTCCGCTAATTCAGAGTCTGCTTTTTCTGCGTTTCCACCTTGCGAATATAAGTCAGCACTTTCCTGTCTTTTTTTAGCCTCTTTTTGCATGAGAGATACTACAGCTTGCTCCTCAAGACCCTCTTCTCGTTTTCCTGCTGCAACTTCGGCATATAAAATACTACTCTTAAGTCCACGCAGTGTTGTTACACGATCTTTTTCACCAGCGAGCATTGCGATTTTTAAATCTGCTTCAATTGTTTCTTTGATTGTCATATTACCTCTAGTGTAGCACGGTATAAAAATAATAATTACTGCATGAAGCAGTAATTAATGCATTATAGCTATAGGTACCCGTTTATTTAGCGAATACCAAGTTTAAGCTTGTTAGCTTTAATAGCCTTACGTTCACGACGGACAATAGCTTTCTTTCGTCGCTCTACTTTGCTTATAGGCTTTTCGAAATGTTGTGCCTGTTTTGCAATTGCTAATACTCCCGACTGTTGAACCTTTCGGTTAAATCGGCGTAGTAGGTTCTCAAAGGATTCTTTTGAATCTTTACGTGTTACTTGAATCATAGTTTAAAATTATACGCTAACAGATAGAATTCTGCAAGTGGATCTTTAAAAAGTCTAGGAGCTAGTCTTTTTCTGGTTGAGTCTTTGTGACTTTAGGACAATACTTTGTAATTCTTTAAATATAGCAAATTGCTTATTCGTGTGATAAATCTTCGTATTACCTTGCTTCTCTGAAATAAGAAATCCGATCTTCTCTAGGCGCTTAAGTTCACGCTGTATATTTCCAGCGTCTTCTTTAATAAGTTTAGCAAGACCTCGTACATGCGTCTTGAAGTCAGGATACTTCGCATACACGACAATAATCTTCCGGCGAACTCTTGAGGTTATAAATACATCTAACATAAGCTTCTTTATTGTTATTAGAACAACGTATTTAAAAGTATATATACTCTTTTTTAAGATTTCAAGTTCTAAGTAATTTTTTATAGCTATACTGTAGTCATGTATTTCTATGAGGTTGCAGTAACGACGAGCTCTTACCGTGGGCACGATCCACTTACATATAGTAGTTCCATACCCCTTTCAGTTGGTGCAGTGGTTCTTGTTCCAGTTCGCTCAAAGGAAAGTCCTGCAATCATTTTAAAGGAGACACGTAAGCCTGTATTTTTGACAAAAAGTATTGTAAAAGTACTTACAAAACATCCATTGCCTCCTGCCAGTCTGCAACTAATGTATTGGATTCATGAATTCTATCCTTCGCCCCTTAGCGTCGCTGCATCACAGATCGTTCAGTCAAATTTATCTTTAAAAAAAGATAATGTGCCACCGGATGATAATAGACAGACATCTTCTATAGAAAAGCTTCAGCCCTTAACAAATGAACAGGCAGCCGTTTGTGACAATATAATTTCGAGCAAAAAAATGTCATTTATTCTACATGGCGACACGGGCACAGGAAAAACGCGAGTATATATTGAAATAGCACGACGTATTCTACATGAAGGTAAAAGCGTTATATTACTTACCCCTGAGATTGGGTTAACTTCTCAATTAGCGCTAAATATACAAAAATACCTTCCCTTTGAAATAGCGATAGCACATTCAAATCTGACCCCACGTGAACGACGCGATATCTGGCTAAAATGTCTGTACGCAAAAAAACCATTAGTGATTATTGGGCCTCGTTCGGCTCTCTTCTCACCCTTGCCTTCTGTAGGCCTAATAGTTGTTGATGAATTTCATGATAATGCATATAAACAAGAGCAAGCGCCTTATTATAATGCGCTCCGTGTTGCTGCTTCAGTCGCAAATTTCAATAAAGCACGCTTAGTGCTTGGCTCTGCGACACCGCCAGTCACTGAATACTACTACGCACAAATGAAGGATGTACCTGTTTTACGTATGCAAAAAATTGCTATCGGAACTCAACACGCTACAAAAACCGAAATCATAGATGCCCGAAACCGATCGCTCTATTCCAAAAATCATTTTCTTTCAGATCCTATGCTTAGAGCAATTAAAGGTTCCCTTTCAAAAAAAGAACAATCACTCGTTTTTCTGAATCGAAGAGGAACGGCCAGAATTGTCATGTGCCAAGATTGCGACTGGCAAGCAATATGTCCACACTGTGATCTCCCGTTGACTTATCATGGGGATTCACACATTGTGCGTTGTCATACGTGTGGATACAAA
>CAJAXB010000048.1 GCA_903946795.1 uncultured Candidatus Saccharibacteria bacterium
CGAAACGCAGCCCGTGAGGCTCGTGCCGCAGCGACACCTCAGCATGCAAAAGTGCACAAATTTAAAAGTCACAGCGAAGACACAGTAGTAACTCGTGTTGCAGATATCGCTGTTAAGCCTGCGCCCCACGCTGTACAAAAAGAAACTTCTCGTCAAAAAGATATTTCTACTGCACCGCCTATGACACTGCGGACTGCACGATCGAAACAACAACGTAACTCATTCGAATCCGTACTACGTAATGCTCCAGCACCAGCGCCTACAAACATTGGTGGACGTGGCCATCATCAGAAACGCAAAGGTCGCGCGAGGGGCATGTTGGCCGCGCTCGGAATTTTGATAATTCTGGGCGGATTTTTTACGTATTACAGTTTACCAAGCATTCGCATGCAGATAGCCTCACGTAATGTTGGCTTTACGGCAGCAATACCCCGTTACCAGCCAACAGGGTTTAGTCTTAATACATCGATACAATACCAGCCGGGCAGGGTCATACTCCGCTATGCATCCGCAGCAGATAAGAATAGTACATTTACAATAACCCAAGAAAAAACTGCTTTGGATAGTGCAAGCATGGTCAATTCCTATCTCGGAAAGACTAAAGACCAAGCAATTGAAGAAACAAGTAACGGTCGGACGGTATACATTTATAACGGTACGAACGCAACTTGGGTAGATGGTGGTATCTGGTATAACATTCAAGGAAATGCCAATCTTTCATCAGATCAACTTTTGCGCATTGCTTCATCGATTTAGTTCTCGAGCGCATTGTGAGTAACAGGTAATCCCTGTATACTAACAGAGATGAACATCCGTACACGATTTGCCCCAAGCCCAACTGGCTACATACATGTTGGCAATATTAGAACTGCACTTTTTGCATGGCTTATTGCACGTCAAAACAACGGTTCATTTATTCTTCGGCTTGAAGATACTGATAAAGCCCGTGAAGTGGCTGGGTCGGATCAGCATATTATTGATTGCCTTAACGCGCTTGGCATTACTTATGACGAAGGGCCTGACATTGGCGGTGAATTTGCTCCGTACCGTCAAAGTGAACGACTTGGTCACTACCAAGAATGGGCTCAGCAGCTCATCAATTCAGGAAGAGCATACGCTGACCCTTACACACCAGAAGAAGTTGACGCATTTAGACAAGAAGCGCGACGCAAGAAGCAGCCTTTTTTGTATCGTAACCACAGACCTGAAAATCCTCCTGTATGGGACGGTAAACTTCCACTGCGATTCAAGTCAGATCCAAAAAACTACACTTGGCATGACGAAGTCATGGGAGATATATCTACGGGTCCAGAAGTTATCGATGACATCATTCTCATAAAATCAGATGGCTATCCTACCTATAACTTTGCACATATTATCGACGATGCTGAGATGGAAATAAGTCATATTATTCGTGGCCAAGAGTTTTTAGCGTCTACTCCAAACTATCTTAATCTGTACGAAGCACTGGGTATAGCTCGACCGTTACTTGCAACTGTGCCACATATTCTTGGACCTGACGGAAACAAGAAGCTTGGTAAGCGAGATGGCGCTAAAGATGTGCTCGATTACGTCAAAGAAGGTTATCTTCCTGAAACACTCCTCAACTTCATCGTAACAATGGGATGGAATGATGGAACTGAGCAAGAAGTATTTAGCGTCCATGAGTTAATACAAAAGTTTAGTCTTGACCGTGTCCAGC
>CAJAXB010000049.1 GCA_903946795.1 uncultured Candidatus Saccharibacteria bacterium
CAAAAGTGTGTTTAATTTTGGCTGCAGTTTCCGGCATAAATGGTTCGAGTAAGTCTGCGATTTGCAGTAGACAACTCGCCTGATAGGCCAACACTTCTTGAAGATGCACTTTATCGCCACTTTTTGCAACTGCCCAAGGTTTTTCTTGCTCAATATATTGGTTAAGTCCTCGTACCTGATCCCAAACCTCATCAAGGGCTCGATCAAATTTACACGCTTCAAGGTTTGTCCAATACTCGGCATTGTCATGAGTAGCAGGAGGAATATCCCCGACAATTCCCTCTTGATATTGGGAGATCATTGCCGCAGTACGCTGCACTGCATTCCCAAGTTCATTGGCAAGCTCAGTGTTATAGACAGTTTCAAGTCGCTCCCAAGAAAAATCGCCATCGTCGTAACTTGGGATATGACGTAAGACATAATACCGAAATACATCTGCGTTATACTTTGCGACGATCTCCTGAGGGCTCACGACGTTACCGATAGACTTACTCATCTTTTGGTTATCAATGTTAATAAACCCGTGGACAAAAAGTTTTTCAGGCAATGGTAGCCCAAGACCAAGTAACATTCCTGGCCACTGCGCCGCATGGAAACGTAAAATATCTTTTCCGATAACTTGTACATTAGCTGGCCAGAATTTTTTAAAATCTTCATGCTCTGGATAGCCAAGGACGGTAATATAGTTCATGAGCGCTTCGAACCATACGTACATAACTTGATCTTTATCTCCAGGCACTGGTAGTCCCCATGAAATTTTTGAAGCAGGGCGTGAAATACTGATATCTTCTAGGCCGTCATTAATGACTTGCAAGACTTCATTGCGTCTTGTATTTGGAATAACTTCAAATGTGCCAGCTTGAATTGCAGCCCGAATTTGATCACTGTATTTACTGAGTTTAAAGAAGTAATTTTCTTCTTCAAGCCGGTCATACGGCTTATTGTGATGCGGGCAGACATTCTTGTTAGCTTTTGCAACATTGTCTGTAACGAATGCTTCACAACCTGTGCAATACAAACCAATGTATTTACTTTTATAAATATCTTTTTCAAGTTGCCTCCAAATTATTTGTGCACGCTGAGCATGGCCTGGGTCTGTTGTACGCGTAAATCTATCCATGCTGACATTAAGTAATTTCGCGAGATCACGAAACTTTTGACTTTGTATATCGGCAAATGCCTTAGGAGTTATCTTCAGTTCAGCGGCTTTCTCGGCTATCTTAGAACCATGCTCGTCACTTCCACTACTGAAGATTACTGGTTTACCCTGCTTGCGAGCAGTACGCGCCAAAACGTCGGCCATTACAAACTCTAACGCAAATCCAATGTGAGGGTCGCCGTTGACATAGGGTATAGAGGTTGTAACAAAATAGTTCATAATACGTCTATTGTACGTGTTTATAGGGTATTTTTCCAGTTTTAACCGAAGTTAATCTAGACTTGCAAGATGCCATAAGCCACAGTGTATGCATTTGTACGTTTTTAGCTTTGCGTTATGCTGCAACTCTGCGACAAGGCGTGCTGTATTTGCTTGCTTTTTTGTATCAAAGCTCAACTTCTCATGACATGGAAGTTTTTTGGATTCATACATAGATACAGCCTACGCCTAGCCATGAAGAATGGTCAATAAACTTAATGCTTGCGCTTCTCTATGTCCGATAAAATATCTTCGTTGTAAGATCCAAGATCAGGATTATTGACTTCGAGTAGTTCAATCATATTATAATCTTCTTCCCCAATAGAGACGCGATGCCAATCGCAATAGCCTGCAAAATAATTCTGTAAGAGATAGGCTCGTGCGTTTGCTCTTGTTTCTTTAGGTGCAGAATGGAACGCTTTGCTCGCAGCATCTTCTGAAACAGTATATCGAAAAGCACCTTTCTGTCGTAAGCGTATTCCGGCACCGTAGACTATTTTTGTTTTACTATCACCGGCGTTGCGCGTAAATCGCACCATGTCATATTGCATATCCTGAGCTCGCGATGCATAGTCACCTATCTCACGATTGATGCCATATTCGCTATCCTTGGATATAGTTCTTTGAATAAGTGATAGTTTTGCAGCCCAGTCGGCGCGATCAGCTAGTGCACTCACTGGTAAATCGCCACGACCAACCTGCCTATAATCTTCACAAAAATCGTATATTTCTCGGGCAATCGTATGATATTCGATAGGTAGATCGGCATAAAGTTGTAACTTATCCATAGTTAGCTCTGCGACTTGCTTCATATAGTCTATTGCCTGGATTTGAGGTTTAGAAAGAAAAAACTCATCATCAGAAATTAAAAGCACATCGTTAATCTCTTTGGCGTGGTACTTCATACTATCTTCTCTGTTACGAATAGGTACTGCTCTTTCAAGGTCTTTGCCTAATGGTGTTTGATGCAAGGCAAGAACGAGTGCAACACTACCGACACGCATCGTTGTCGCCCAATCGGATACGTTCTGGTCGCTGCATCTGACTTCAAGCCTCTCGCCATGTTCAATATCCAAGCGATACATCGAGCCAAAAAATCCATAACCACTTACCTGCTTTAAGCCATCTATTTTCTGCGCATATTGATACCCATCTTCGGTAACGAGTCCTGCGCCAACAATAAGAGATCTCGCTGCAAGGAGGTAAATAAGAGACTGTGGAACATCATATTTGTCGGCGAATTGGTTTTCAAGTCCGTAGTTATCATGACAAGCTTTGCGATTACCGGCCGCATCAACAACCCTTCGATGCATACGAATATCAACATCATGCGTATAATGATCGGCTTGTATTTCTGTATACCGTTTCAGCATATCCTCTATGAGTAGCTCGCTGCCTCTACTATATTCGGTCAGTTGCCATGGTGAAATAGTTTCTGGAGTAGCACGCTCAAGATTTGTTTCATATTTTGAATCCTCATTCGTACCACCAATATAAAGTTTAGATCCATTTGTTAGAAAATCAGACTGACCATGTGATTTCAGCCAATCAGGCAGGTATGCTGTACGATTTACACAAAGGTCATACGGCTCGTCATAGACCCCATCAA
>CAJAXB010000050.1 GCA_903946795.1 uncultured Candidatus Saccharibacteria bacterium
ACTGTTGTATTTGGTGTCGCAGTTCCAGCTGCTGTGAAGTTCGTTCCTGAAATAGACTGACCCTCAGTAGGACTGGTGATTGTCACCGTTGGTGCAGCAGAGGCTTTTTTAGGATTTGTTGCTAGAAATGGGGTAGCGATTGATGCAACCGCGAGTAGAGCTATAAAAAAGAAGCTCGAAACTTTATGTATCTTCATAGAAAGAAGTATAAAGCATGAGCTTCTTTAACTGAAATTTCTAAAGACGTTGGTGCCGGTGAGTGGATTTGAACCACTGACCCCAGGCTTATGAGTCCTGTGCTCTAACCAACTGAGCTACACCGGCAAGGTCAGCGTCCATTATATCGCATTTACATCTGTTATTCTAGCCCTATTTCGCTATACTGGTATGTATATATGCAACTTTCCGACTATACCTATAAGCTGCCAGACGAAGCAATAGCAATTCACCCTCCAAAGGTTCGTGGAGAAACCAGGTTATTAGTCTTACAAAAAAAAGACGGTTCTATCCGAGACGCGCACTATAAGCGGCTTGATAATTTTTTACGCGCCGGAGATGTACTGGTTATGAATAACACCAAAGTCATACCCGCACGATTACTTGTGAAAACTGAATCAGGTGCAGAACGAGAACTGTTACTTCTCGAAAAACACGGTAAGCACGCTGACCACCACGCATCTCTTGTTATGTATCGTAGGAAAATTCGCACTGGTCAAGAACTTTTCGCTGGAGATGCGAGCATTGTGGTAGACGAAGTATTTCAAAACGGAACAGCTCGAATACATAGTACTAAGGACCTATGGGAGTTAGCAGATGCACTTGGTAGTGTTCCTTTACCGCCATATATGCACCGAGAAGAAGAACCAGAAGACCGCGAACGATATCAGACTGTCTTTGCTAAAGAAAAGGGTTCAGTTGCTGCACCTACGGCAAGTTTAAACATGACATCTGAGCTTCTACAGAAGCTAAATGACAAGGGAGTTGAGATATGCGAATTAACACTGCATGTAGGTCTTGGGACATTCATGCCAATTCGTGTTGAAGATGTAACGAAGCACAAAATGCATCAGGAGTATTTTGAAATACCAAACAGCACAGCTGCAACTATTCGGAAGGCAAAAGAGGAGGGCAGGAGAGTCATTGCAGTTGGGACGACTGTAACTAGGACTCTTGAGTTTGTTGCCGATCAGATTCTTCGAGGAGATAAAGATATTAATGGCGAGGCGGATATATTTATATATCCAGGATATAACTTTAAGATTATCGATGGATTACTCACGAACTTTCATGCTCCCCAGTCAACGGTTCTGATGATGGCTGCAGCATTTGCAGGCTGGGACAACTTGAAGTCTGCGTACGCTCGTGCATTGCTACAAAAGTACGCGTTTTTAAGTTACGGCGATAGCATGCTCATTACATAAATAAAGAGGCCGCGCTTGCGGCCTCTTGTGCTCTCACTAGAAACGATTAGTTTGTAGGAGGGAGAAGAACAGTATCGATTACGTGAATGGTACCATTCTTTGTTTCGATATCTGTTTTTGTGACAGTTGCATCGTTTACTTTTACGGTGCTTCCATCAACTACAATTTTCACATCTTGTCCTTCAACAGTTTTTGCTGAAGTCAGCTTAACTACATCTGCAGCTTTCACGTTGCCGCTCACTACGTGGTAGAGCAAGATTGACTTCAATTTTGCTGGATCCTTCAATAGTGCATCTAGTGTGCCTGCTGGTAATTTATCAAATGCTTCATTTGTTGGAGCAAAGACTGTGAATGGGCCTTCACCGTTGAGTGTATCAACGAGTCCAGCAGTTTGTAATGCTGTTACGAGAGTTGAGAACTGTGGATCTGCACTCGCTGTTTCAGCAATTGTTTTTGTTGATGCAGTACTTTGTTGTTGAGATGTTTCTGTCTTTGTGTCTTTTTTGGTGTCGTCTTTACGTGTTGCGAGTAGCACTCCTCCTCCAATTACAACAACTGCTGCAACTGCTATGAGGGCTGCCTTACTTTTGTTCCCTTCCATGTTTGTACCCTTTCTTGAGCGATGCTCAATATTTAATTTGTAGTCTAAGCATAAAATGAGTGATGTTTATCGTTTGTTAAAGTACTGTAAATAAAATGTAAAATTTTATAAATAAACAGAATATTTACAAATTACTTGCTACATTAATAGATATGAGTACGAGAGTCTTAATTGTTGAGGACAACACAGATCTCCGTGATGTTATATCGCGAGTGTTAGAAAATGACGGCTACAGAGTAATGGCTGTTGACTCAACTGAAAATGGAATCGATGCTATTAATGATAATGATTTTGACATTGCACTCATCGATATTAACTTGCCAGGTAAAGATGGATTCTCAATGATTGAGTATATTCGATCGGAAGGTAAGACTATGCCACTCATCGCAATGTCAGCCCGTGATGGTTTGCAAGATAAACTAGAAGGCTTTGAACTAGGGGTTAATGACTACATTGTCAAACCATTTGCGTTGAAAGAACTGATTGCTCGAATGCAATCACATTTGCGAATTGCTGGCACAACGAATCAAACTGCTGAAATTAGTACTCAGCGATTTCGCATCAACCCTGAAACCTGGGAATTCTTTATTAATAATAAGATGATCGAATTAACAAAAACTGAATTTAGAATGATGCATATCCTCATGCTTCATAAAAATAGTGTTGTTTCAACAGATGATCTCGTTGAATTTGTTTGGGGAGATGGTCCCGAGTCACTTAATCCTCCTGTTCGCATTCATCTGGCTCACCTTAGGAAAAAAATACACGACACAGACTTTACGATTATTAAGACAATTCCTGGAATAGGTTATAAATTTAAAGATGAATAGTAAGCTCAAGAACATCACCCATTACTTTATTGCCTCTATTGTTGGGCTTGTTTCATTATCAATTATTACGTTGGGTAGTTTTCTATATTTAACAAATGCAATTAATATATCGCGTGACATATCAATGAATGAACTCATGAACATATCGTCTTCTGCTCCAGAAGTTCAGGCATATATTGAGTCTCAGAAGAACGCTCAACCGCATTTTGTAAAGCTCACAAATCTCATTGAGGCAAATCAGCAAGAGCTTTTATTACGAGCTCTCATATTCACGGGTATACCAATTTTGCTAGTGAGTGCTGGCCTCGCATATTATCTTGCACGCAGACTTGTTAAACCCGTTGAAGAAACATTTGCTGACCAAGAGAGATTCTTACAAGATGCTTCACATGAACTACGTAATCCTTTGGCTGCACTGTCAGTTGTTATTCAAGATGCTGTTCATAGTAAAACACTTAAAGAAAAGAATACTTCTTTGCAGGCAATTCAACGGCAAACGGATAATCTCATAAAGCTAAACGAAGACTTACTGCTCCTTGAACGTTCAAAGCAGGGGGCAATTCCAAGCAAGCCAATTAATGCTTCAGAGCTTTTACTCGACACTATAGATAGCATATATCCACACGCTTCACAAAAGTCTATTGTTATTAAACCTACTGTTGCTAAAGATATACGCATAAAAGTCAGCGATAAAGATTGGGTATGTCTTTCACGCAATATTCTAGAAAACGCCGTTAAATATTCTGCGAAAAAAGGTATTGTGCGAGTACATCTCAAAAAGCAAAAACATGAAATAGTGCTGACTATTGAAGACAAGGGTATTGGTATTCCAAAAGATGAAATCGAAAAGATTAGCGAACGCTTCTATAGGGCTAAAAATGTAGGCCGAGAAAGTGGCACAGGATTAGGATTAGCGATTGTAGCGCAAATAGCAGAGAAATACGGCGGTAGCCTTCGTATCACAAGTTCCGTACAAAAGAGTACGCGGGTTGTCGTTAAATTGCCGGTTAAGTAATAATATTGTATAATTATATTATTACTTTATGAGTGAATATTCTTTTACTACCACACATACAGTTCCTGGTACCTTTGCACGAGCAGGAGTTATACAGACGCCGCATGGTTCTATTCAAACGCCAGTATTTACCGTTGGTGGTACTAAGGCTACCGTAAAGACACTCACTCCTGAGATGGTGAAAGACCTTGGTGGCCAGACAATTCTCGCTAATACGTATCACCTCATGCTACGACCGGGCGCCGATATAGTTGAGAAAGCCGGAGGACTTGCAAAGTTTATGCATTGGGATGGACCAACGTTTACGGATAGCGGTGGCTTTCAAGTTTTTTCACTTGGCGTAGCATATAAAAAAGGCATTGACGCGGTTGCCCATACTGAAAAAGGCAAGGCAGACAATGCGAAAGCAAGTGCTAAACAACTCGCGAAGGTAGATGACGAAGGTGTAACATTCCGCTCTCATTTAGACGGACAAACACTACGCATGACACCTGAAAGCAGCATGCAATTACAATGGCAGATTGGTGCAGATATACACATGGCTTTTGACGAATGTACTTCCCCACTGGCCTCTGCTGCATATTTGCGCGAGTCATTAGATAGAACGCATGCGTGGGCAAAACGCTGTGTCATTGAGCATGAACGTATTTGGAAGGAACATAAAAAAGCAGGGAAGCCATACCAAGCGTTATGGGGTGTTGTACAAGGTGCACGTGATGAGAAGCTACGTCGTGAGTCAGCGCAATTTATGGCGTCGCTGAATTTAGACGGTTTTGGAATAGGCGGTGTTTTTCAACCTGAAGAGATTCCTGAAACAGTGCGCTGGGTTGTTGAAGAGTTGCCAGATGATAAGCCTCGACACCTTCTTGGAATGGGCAATCAGGTAAGTGATCTCTTTCTGGGAGTTGAATACGGTATCGATACCTTTGACTGCATCGCATTTACTCGGCAGGCTCGCAACGGTGGCCTATACACCGCAACTGGGCGTATTAATATCACCAACGCAAAGTTTAAGGACGACTTTACACCAATTGATTCTCAATGTGCATGTTACACATGCAAGAACTATACGCGCGCCTATATTAATCATTTGTTTAAATCGAATGAAATGTTGGCGTATACGCTTGCTTCTATTCATAACGAGTACTTCGTCGTCAATCTCGTAGACCGTATCCGAGAATCAATCATAGACGGTTCATTCCTGGAATTTAAAAAGACTTACCTAGCTACCTATTTTGGTAAGCCGTTTACGCTCTAAGCTTCGTAATCGGGAAAATACTTCTGCATAGTCTTGAGCTCACGATGTCTTGTACGGAGGATTCGGTCATACCAATAGTCATTGCCACGTGGCTCAACAAGTACAGTTTGCATGCCAGCCATATTGCCCCCATATACATCTCCACGTAATTTATCACCGATCATTACGCATTCATGTCCTGATGCCTTCAGTCGATTCAATATACGCTGATAAAATAAAGCGTTAGGTTTACGGACCAGAATAAGACCTGATATGTATGGCTGAAATATGTTTGCATTCAGTGGATTAGCGTATCGCCTCAGTGGCGTCATATTGTTACTTGCGATACTTAAACTTTTAAAATCGAATGTTTTTACAGCTTCCAGCAAGAATGCTTTTATTTCAGGATCGAGGCTATAGATTCGTTTTTTTCGTAGTGTAAGGTCGAGATCAACAAGAATATGCCTGACTCCATTTTTTTTGAGTCTTGCAAAATCCACATCTAGAATGCCCGTTGCAGTAAAGTCAGGTATGAAAAAATCCTCTTTATTTTTTCGTTGTAGGACGTGTCGGTATGCCTTCATCTACCTTAAAGTATACTGTACTTAACAGCGTATAACTATGTTATAAAGCAGTGGCACTATGATATGCTGAAAAGTATGAAAAAAATAAAATCAATGACCTTGAAGCAAAGTATTGGCTACATTCTCGCAATCTGCGGAATAATTGGTTTTTTTGCGGCCTTTGCATTAACAGTTGAAAAAATGGAGCTACTTAAAAATCCAAACTACGCAACGACATGTAACATTAGCCCACTGATAAGCTGTGGTTCGGTGATTAAAACACCCGAAGCATCAGTCTTTGGATTTGCAAACTCACTCATTGGGGTAATGGGTTTTTCTGTTGTTGCTACAATTGGTATGGCAATAATTGCAGGTGCAAAATTTAAGCGATGGTTTTGGTTGGGACTACAGACTGGAACAATCTTTGGCATTGGTTTCGTGCATTGGCTTATATATCAAAGCGTCTTTGATATTGGCAAGTTGTGTCCGTACTGCATGGTCGTTTGGTCTGCGATGATTCCGATCTTTGTGTATACAACTCTTTACAACTTACGATTCGGCAATATTACTGTTCCTGCTAAATTAAAATCAGTAAACGCATTTGTGCAAAAGCACCATGGAGACATTATTATTGCATGGTACCTCATCATAATCGGTATTATTCTTAACCATTTTTGGTTTTACTGGAAGACTTTGTTCTAGTCACAAGTATTCATTTACTGATAAGATTATTACCATATGCTCTATGAAGCCTTACAATCTGGCACATATGTTGTTGCCGTCTCGGGCGGTGTTGATTCAATGTCACTGCTAGATATGTTGTCGAAACAGAATGACGTCAAGCTCATTGTTGCTCATTTCGATCATGGTATTCGAAGTGACTCAGACCTTGACCGTAAACTTGTAGCCAGTGCGGCAAAAAAATATGGGCTTCCTTTCGTATATGAGCAGGGTAGATTAGGGATAGGGGCCAGCGAGGATACTGCTCGAAGAGCTCGATACGCGTTTCTGCGTAATGTTCAAAAAAATTCTAGTGCAGATGCAATTGTAACTGCACACCATCAAGACGATGCACTCGAAACAGCGATTCTCAATATATTGCGTGGTACGGGTCGCAAGGGTTTAAGTTCAATTGGTGACAGTAGAGATTTACGGAGGCCCTTACTTAAAACAGCCAAAGCAGATTTAAAAAAATATGCTGAAGACCAAGGTATAGTCTGGCGTGAAGACAGCACAAATGCAGACACTACTATTACCCGTAATTACGTTCGACATGTATTATTGCCAAAGATTGGTGAGGCGGGTCGGAAAAAGCTACGCGATATCGTGACGCATATTGCAATACTGAACAAGGCAATCGATCGCGATATACACATTTATCTTCATACCCAACCATCTCGTCAATCACTGGACAGGCATAGTTTTATACTCTTATCACATAATTTAGCACTCGAAGTGTTAGCTGAGTGGCTACGGACACATGGCATCAATCAATTTGATAAACCTCTGTTAGAGTCAATTGTTACACAAGCAAAAGTACTGGCCCCTGGTAAAAGGATAGATGTCAACGCAGATTACTGCATTCTTGTTGGTAAAGAAACATTAGTTCTAGCGCGGCGCTAAAGACCCGCGAGTAATTTCAGTGGCGTTCTCTGGTAACCTTGCGTATAATAAGTACTTGTATGGATAAAAAATCATTGAAATCAAGCAAGAATATGGGTGGCAGCAAGGGGTCAGGACTGAAGAATGCGGGTTTCATAGCCCTATTACTACTTTTTGGGCTCATAATTTTTTCAGCAGTCAGTAAACCAACAGATCTTAAGTCTGTTGCGTTCTCAGACGTTATTAATCGAGCTAATAAAGGCGAGATTAAAGAGATCAACATCAAAGGCAATGCGCTTCAAATTACGAAAAAAGATGAAGACAAGGCCAGTGAAAAGTCTAATAAGGAAGCCGGATCATCTATTTATGAACAAGGCCTTACAAACCGCGATGTTGAAGTGTATGTACAACCTGAATCAGATGGTAATGGCTTTTGGCTGAACCTAGCGAGCGGCATCATACCAGTCATTCTTATTAGCGCAGTACTATTCTTTATGCTACGGAGTGCACAGGGCCAGGGCAATCAAGCCATGAGCTTCGGTAAGAGCAAGGCACGTTTGTATGGCAATGAAAAAGACAAAGTAACATTTAAAGATATTGCAGGTAGCGAAGAAGCAAAAATAGATTTGCAAGAAGTCGTAGAATTTCTTAAGTTTCCAAAGAAATTTGAGTCTGTTGGCGCAAAAATTCCTAAGGGCGTTCTCCTTGTCGGCCCTCCGGGAACTGGTAAAACAATGCTTGCCCGAGCTGTTGCAGGAGAAGCGAACGCGCCTTTCTTCAGCATTTCTGGTTCCGAGTTTGTTGAAATGTTTGTTGGTGTTGGTGCATCTCGTGTACGTGATTTGTTTGCAAAAGCTAAGAAGAACGCGCCGTGCATTATCTTTATCGATGAAATTGACGCCGTTGGACGTAAACGTGGCAGTGGCATGGGCGGTGGTCACGACGAACGAGAGCAAACATTGAACCAGATTCTCGTTGAAATGGATGGTTTCGAACAGGGTACAAATGTCATAGTACTGGCAGCAACCAACCGATCTGATGTACTTGACTCTGCTTTGCAACGACCAGGTCGCTTTGATCGACGAGTTAATATTGATCTTCCTGATCGTAAAGACCGTGAAGCAATTTTAAAGATTCACTTTACTAAGAAGCCACTCGCAAAAAATGTCGATCTTGATGCCCTTGCAGCAAAATCTGCAGGATCTTCTGGAGCTGATCTTGCGAACATCGCTAACGAAGCTGCGATTATTGCTGCTCGTAACAACCGTAAGGAAATCATCGAAGCTGACGTTACGGCAGCATTTGAGAAAGTCGCCATTGGACCTGAACGCAAGAGTAAAGTAATGAATGATAAAGAAAAAGAAATGACGGCATATCATGAAGCCGGTCATGCAATTGTCGGCCACGTTCTTCCAGATAGTGATATGGTGCATAAAGTTACAATTATCCCTCGTGGTGGAACGGGTGGTGTTACTTGGTTTATTCCACCCGAAGATAAGAGCTACCATTCAATTCTTGAATATAAAGATATCCTTGCACGAATGCTTGGTGGCCGCATTGCGGAAGAAGTTGTCTATGGTAAAGATCGAGTCACAACCGGAGCTGGTAATGACTTACAAAAAGCAGCTGAACTTGCACGAGATATGGTCATTAACCAAGGAATGGGCTCAAAGCTTCGTAATCAAGTATTTCATGTAGACGAAGGGATGATGATGGAGCGTCTTGTTCATGAACGACAATACTCAGATGAAACAGCAAAAATAATAGATGATGAAGTTGAAAGTCTGATTACAGAAGCTGCTCGTCGTGCGCGTGAAGTGATTAAGGCAAACCGAAGCAAACTGGAAGAACTGAAAGATCGCCTGATTAAAAAAGAAACCGTAGAGGCTGAAGAGGTTCTTGAGGTGCTTAAGGGCTCAAAACTTCCTCCATCCGCAACAAATTAGCGCGATCTCTAGATTCTTAAATATTCGGCTAGCTAGTCAGCCCTAGTCTGCTTATAATAAGGATAGATGAAGCGAATACTAAAACGTGCGACTAAAAAAATGACACTTAGCAATGCTGCGGTATTGCTTGTAGCAACGTCATTTACTGGTCAGCTTCTAGGTTTTCTCCGCGTTAAACTTGTAAACGCAAACTTCTCAGCATTTGGAGCGCAAAGCACAGACTCATTCTTTGCTGCGTTCAAGATTCCAGATTTCTTCTTTTTCACTATTGCAGCTGGAGCCCTTGGTGTTGCGTTCATGCCAATACTCGCAGATCATTTACAGCGAAAAGATAAAAAAGGAGTGTGGGATCTCTCTTCAAGCCTTCTTAATTTCTTAGCCTTAATTATGCTTGTTGTAGGTCTTATAATTTTTATTTTTGCGAAACCACTCATCAGCCACATTGTTGCTCCAAACCTAGAGCCAGAACAGCTTAATAATGCAGTATTAATTATGCGCCTTATTGCCTTTAACCCATTGTTGTTTACAATATCCGGAATTCTTACAAGCGTACAACAAACATTTGGTCGGTTCTTCTTCTATGCAATGGCTCCATTAATCTATAACATTTCAATTATTATTAGTATCTTCTTATTTAGAGACAATATTGGTCTCGTTGGTCTTGGTATTGGAGCACTCGCTGGTGCACTGCTGCAAGTACTCACAGCGCTCATTGGACTCTATGGCATGGGCTTTAAATATCGCCAGGTAATACAATTCAGAAGCCCTGATTTTCGAAAAATTCTCACGCTCCTGCCACCTCGATCAATCGATCTTGGTATTACGTCAATCAACAGTATAGTTGCAACAAACTATGCCCGAAGACTTGGCTCGGGATACGTCAGTTTTTATGAAAATGCATATACACTGCATACTGCCCCAACGCTACTCATTGGAACGGCCATTTCAACCGCGGCATTTCCACGATTTAATAATGCATTAGCGCGAGGAAGACGAGATCAGTTTAGGGAAGAATTTTTGAAAGTCTTACGCATAATCATATGGATTGTAACTCCTGTCGTGGTTGTTTGTTTCTTTGGGCGTGCATACTTGGCACGTATGATTTTCAGCAGGAATGCTCCTGAAATTGCAGCTATTTTTGGATTCTTGAGCGGTGCAATTTTCTTTAGAACTGTATATACCATTGTTTCTCGATATTTTTATGCGCAAAAAGATACATGGACGCCACTCATCGATTCACTACTAGCAATTGTTCTAAACATAGTGTTAGTCATGCACTTTGCAAAAGCCACAAGCTATGGAGTAACAGGTATTGCTCTCGCAGAATCAATCGTTGCTGGAGCGCAGCTGCTTGTTCTGACGGTCATTATGCTGATCCGTGATCCAAAACTCTTTAATAAACATTTCTTTGTTGGACTTGGTCGCATAATTTCAATTACAGGTTTTAGCGTTATGGCAACATACATTATGGTTTCGTTGCTGCCACTGCGTATTAATGACGTCGGTTTTTTCACTCTTGGTGTAAAACTTGGAATAATAACACTGGTCACCTTCATAGTGCATCTTACCCTATCATCCTTATTCGGACTTGAAGAGGCTGAACCAGTAATACGTAAACTCAAGGCTATCAAGCGAGCAGTATTACGGCCTGTTCCAATTGACGTCTAGGTCTATCTATATAGTTCCACCTCTGTTATAATATGCCGATAATGCTAGGAAACATATAAATGCAGTCTTCAATTCGCAACTTTTGTATTATTGCGCACATTGACCATGGTAAATCAACGTTAGCTGATCGCTTGCTTGAGCTGACGGGTACTGTGCAGAAGCGAGATATGAAGTCTCAGCTTCTAGATAAAATGGACATTGAGCGTGAGCGCGGTATTACGATCAAGCTTGCCCCTGTTCGCATGAAATATAAGGATATAGAACTGAACCTTATTGATACTCCGGGACACGTCGACTTTAGTTATGAAGTCAGTCGTAGCCTTGAAGCATGTGAAGGTGCAATTCTCGTCGTTGATGCAAGCCAGGGAATTCAGGCTCAGACGTTAGCAAACGTCTATCTTGCCATGGCCGCAGATCTTGTAATTATTCCAGTGCTAAATAAAATTGACCTTCCTGCAGCTGATGTCGAAAAGGTGAGCGCTGAAGTGATTGCCCTGCTTGGCTGTAAAAAAGAAGATATTCTCCATATTAGCGCAAAGACTG
This sequence comes from uncultured Candidatus Saccharibacteria bacterium, assembly GCA_903946795.1. Taxonomy (GTDB): domain Bacteria; phylum Patescibacteriota; class Saccharimonadia; order Saccharimonadales; family AWTP1-31; genus CAJAXB01. The sequence goes on from CAJAXB010000050.1 coordinate 11,427, forward strand.
GAGAAGGGGTTGAGGCAGTTCTTAAAAAAGTTATTAGTGACATCCCGGCACCAACTGGCAATCCCCGGTCAGATACTCGCGCACTCATCTTTGATAGTTATTACGATGACTACCGCGGTGTCGTGCTATACGTGCGTATTGTCGACGGTGCAATTTCAAAAGGATCGGATATCCAAATGGTTGCTACAGGGGCAAAAGGTATTGCCCTTGAAGTTGGATCGCTTAATCCAACCATGCAGCCAGCTAATGAACTAAAGAGCGGGGAAATTGGCTATATCGTGACTAACCTCCGTAGTACACGCGAAGCAAAAGTTGGCGACACCGTAACCCTCGTTAGTAATCCGGCCGCTAATCCATTGCCTGGCTATAAGGATGTGAAGCCTTTTGTGTATGCTGGATTTTTCCCGGACAGTAATGAAAACTACCAACTCCTAAAAGATGCGATCGAAAAGCTCTCTTTAAGTGATTCGGCGTTGCAATACACTCCTGAGAATTCATCGGTTCTAGGCTTCGGAGTACGTATAGGATTCCTTGGTCTATTGCATATGGATATTGTTAAAGAACGGCTTGAGCGTGAATATTCGCTTGAACTTGTTATTACGAATCCATCTACAGACTATCAGCTCACGCTCAACAACGGTGACGAAGTTACCATAAAAAGCGCCAGTGAATTGCCCGATCCTGCAAAGATTATTGAAATACGTGAGCCATGGATCAAAGGCGAGGTTGTTGTCCCTAAGGAATATGTCGGCGCGGTGATTCAGCTAGTATCAAGCAAACGAGGTATTCAGAAAAATCTAAGCTACGTCGACGCTCAGTTAGCCCTCGTTTCATTTGAGGCCCCTCTTGCCAACCTCTTGACTGATTTCTACGACCAGCTAAAGAGTGTTACAAGCGGGTACGGTAGCTTTAATTACGAGCTTGAT
>CAJAXB010000051.1 GCA_903946795.1 uncultured Candidatus Saccharibacteria bacterium
ACATCCTTCTATGGTTGGCCTTGCGCACTACGATTCATCTAAACATGGTCTATGGGGCTTTACGAAGAATGCCGCATTAGAGTTATCTAAAGACAATATTACCGTAAATGCGGTTGCTCCTGGTGGCATTGCAACTCCAGGTGCATCTGCTGGATCAGGTAGTCTATCTGCAGAGCAGATGAAGGCTGCAACTGCAGCATTCTTAGCTAAAATTCCTATGCACCGTATGGGTGAAGCAGACGAAATTGGTAAAGTTGTTCTCTTCCTTGCGTCCGATATGGCGTCCTACATGACAGGCAGCCAGATTGTGGCAGATGGTGGCGCCCTTCTCTCTTAGCGCTTTGCGCTATTCCAATAGTACGCGCAGCCGGTCATGCCACTTGCACCAGAAATGTCTATATCTTCAGGAATATCTATTGCGTCACCTGGCTGCATAGAGTAATGGCGTGTAGCTATATCGAGTGTACATGAACCTTCGGCAAGCCACAGTTGTGCAGGCAGCGTTATAGTGGTGAGCTGCATTTCCTCATGTGGATCGACGTGCACTCTGTGTGCTGTTATATTTTTTCGTTGCAGTAGCTCAATGAGCTCTTCTTCTGCTGATTCGTAATCTTTAGACCATCTGAATTTCTTGACTGACATACTCTGCAGTATGACAGTGTTCAGCATATAGATAAAGTCGTATACAATGATTGCATATGGAAAAGCATAAGCGAAATATACGCCTTGGTATTTTACAGTTAGTAACCCTTCTATTATTCGCTTCAGGTGCTATCTACTACGTAGCTGATCACTGGCCTAAAAAAACTGAGAAAGCATCAGTAACCTCACAAACAAAAAGTGTTGATCCAAATGCAAAGTATTTAATAATTCCTGAGTGGAATATCAAAATAATTCTCAGTAAGCCAATTGAAGATGCATACTACGATACTAAGACTGATTCTGAAATTGAATCACGTAGTCTTCGTTCTGCAAGCCTTTCTAATGAACCAGGCTGTGCAAAAGATCCTCAGTCAATTGCAACAATCTTTAAGGTAAAGAATGATGCTGTCGACATACAGCTCAATAAAAAATATCGTGGAACTCAAGAGGGTGTAACTATTGGTCCCAATTTTTACTTTATACAAACATCTCAATTTTCATGCACACCAAAACCAGAAAAAGCAGAACTCTTACAGTCAATCCGCAGTGCGTTTAGAGATGCCGCTAAAACCATTCAATCTCGCTAAAGAAGTAATCAGTTAGGTTCTTATCTGTTTTTCCCTTATAATAAGAAGTAACAAGGGAAAGGTACAATATGGCAACAAACCGTAAACAGACTGATTTTATTGCTTCAGAAGAAGGTCTGCGTATTCGTGAAGAGCTCACCTCGATGCTTAGCAACCAAGGCTATACAACAGAATCAACCTACAACGCTAATTCTGAACTATATCCTGACAACCAAATATCATTTGTAGAAAAACACATGCACTATATCGCAACACATCCAAGTGTTGATCCCAATCACTACTTAGCTAACTTACGCCTTATTACAAAAGTACGTTAGTTAGTTTCACGTCTCAAGAAAAAGTCTACCCAAGACTGTAGATTTTTAAGATAAAATGGTTTTGATTCAGCAGCAGTTGCAACTTTTTCGCTAACTTTTTTTGGTTCAACAGTGTTAGCAATGGCAACCTTTTCAGGCACGATAAGTACAGTCTCTCCAGGAGCAGCCTTACCAAATTGACGCCGTGCGGCAAGTTCAAGATACTGATTAGTCTTCAAGTACTCATTGCGCAATTTTAAGTTAGTATTTTCCAATTCAGCAACTGCATTCTGCTGAGATAGTTCAGATATTTGTTTTTGCAGTTCGTAATTTGTCTGGATTGACTTCACACCACTCCAACTTACA
>CAJAXB010000052.1 GCA_903946795.1 uncultured Candidatus Saccharibacteria bacterium
ACATCCTTCTATGGTTGGCCTTGCGCACTACGATTCATCTAAACATGGTCTATGGGGCTTTACGAAGAATGCCGCATTAGAGTTATCTAAAGACAATATTACCGTAAATGCGGTTGCTCCTGGTGGCATTGCAACTCCAGGCGCATCTGCTGGATCAGGTAGTCTATCTGCAGAGCAGATGAAGGCTGCAACTGCAGCATTCTTAGCAAAAATTCCAATGCACCGTATGGGTGAAGCAGACGAAATTGGTAAAGTTGTTCTCTTCCTTGCGTCCGATATGGCGTCTTACATGACAGGCAGCCAGATTGTGGCAGATGGTGGCGCCCTTCTTTCCTAGTGCTTTGTGCTATTCCAATAGTATGCGCAGCCAGTCATGCCACTTGTACCAGAAATGTCTATATCTTCAGGAATCTCTATTGCGTCACCTGGCTGCATAGAGTAATGGCGTGTAGCTATATCGAGCGTACATGAACCTTCGGCAAGCCACAGTTGTGCCGGCAGCGTTATAGTGGTGAGCTGCATTTCCTCATGAGGATCGACATGCACTCTGTGTGCTGTTATGTTTTTTCGCTCCAGTAGTTCAATGAGCTCTTCTTCTGCTGATTCGTAATCTTTAGACCATCTGAATTTCTTGACTGACATACAATGCAGTATGACAGTGTTCAGCATATTGATAAAGTCGTATACTATTAGGTATATGGAAAAGCACAAGCGTAGTCTTAGAATTGGCATTTTGCAGCTCATAACTCTCGTTTTATTTTTATCAGGAGCCGTCTACTATGGTGCTTCGCACTGGCCAAAGAAAACCAAAGAGACAAATGGAGCCACACCGAGCACGGCTATTGATCCTAATGCGAAATATCTGGTTATACCGGAGTGGAATATTAGAGTCAAACTCTCTAAACCAATTGAAGACGCTTATTATGATACCAAGACAGGTTCAGAGCTTGAGTCTCGAAGCCTTCGATCTGCAAGCCTAAAAGATGAACCAATATGTGCTAACGACCCTCAATCTATCGCGACAATCTTCAAGGTTAAAAATGACGCTGTTGATCCGCAATTGAATAAAAAGTATAAAGATACACAAAATGGCGAGAGTATTGGACCTAACTTTTACTTTATCCAGACATCTCAATTCTCATGCACTGCCAAGCCTGAAAAGGCAGAGCTACTCCAATCAATTCGAGATGCATTTAGTGACGCCGCAAAGACGATCCAAGGTCGCTAGTCATTGCGCATTAGGTTATCCACAGTCTTTCCCTTATACTAAGAAGTAACAAAGGGAAAGGTATATATGGCTACAAACCGTAAACAAGCTGATTTTATTGCATCTGAAGAAGGTCTACGTATTCGTGAAGAGCTCACCTCGATGCTTAGCAACCAAGGCTATACAACAGAATCAACCTATAATGCTAATTCTGAACTATATCCTGACAACCAAATATCATTTGTCGAAAAACACATGCATTACATTGCAACACATCCGAGCGTTGACCCTAATCATTACCTTGCTAACCTACGACTTATTACTAAAGTTAGATAACTACATTCTTCAGCTTGTTGCTGAATCTCTGTGAAGGAAGAAATTAATCCAAGCTTGTAGATTCTTAAGGTAGAACGGCTTTTTCTCTTCTGTCGTTTCTACTTTTGTAGCTGTCTTTTTTGGCTCTACAGTATTAGCCAGCGCTACTTTTTCTGGAACCACAATAACAGTTTCACCAGGAGCTGCTTTACCAAATTGTCTGCGTGCCGCAAGCTCAAGATATTGATTAGTCTTCAAGTACTCATTGCGCAATTTTAAGTTAGTATTTTCCAATTCAGCAACTGCATTCTGCTGAGATAGTTCAGATATTTGTTTTTGCAGTTCGTAATTTGTCTGGATTGACTTCACACCACTCCAACTTACA
>CAJAXB010000053.1:5000-7122 GCA_903946795.1 uncultured Candidatus Saccharibacteria bacterium
AAGCGACTGTTTAACAAAAACACAGGTCCGTGCGAAGTAGTAACACGATGTATACGGACTGACGCCTGCCCGGTGCTGGAAGGTCAAGGGGACGGGTTAAGGAGTAATCCTGAAGCTCAGAACTTAAGCCCCAGTAAACGGCGGTGGTAACTATAACCATCCTAAGGTAGCGAAATTCCTTGTCGGGTAAGTTCCGACCTGCACGAATGGCGTAACGACTTGGGCGCTGTCTCAACTATGGACTCGGCGAAATTGCAGTACGAGTAAAGATGCTCGTTACGCGTGGAAGGACGGAAAGACCCCGGGACCTTTACTATAACTTGGTATTGGCGGTCGATTCGGATTGTGTAGCATAGGTGGGAGACTTTGAAGCAGGGACGCCAGTTCTTGTGGAGTCGAAAATTGAAATACCACTCTGTTCGTATTGGCTGTCTAACCTCGATCCATAATCTGGATTAGGGACAGTGCCTGGCGGGTAGTTTAACTGGGGCGGTTGCCTCCCAAAAAGTAACGGAGGCGCTCAAAGGTTCCCTCAGCCTGGTTGGTAATCAGGTGTTGAGTGTAAGTGCACAAGGGAGCTTGACTGCGAGACCGACGGGTCGAGCAGGGACGAAAGTCGGAACTAGTGATCCGGCACCGGCAAGTGGAAGCGGTGTCGCTCAACGGATAAAAGGTACCCCGGGGATAACAGGCTGATCTTCCCCAAGAGTCCACATCGACGGGATGGTTTGGCACCTCGATGTCGGCTCGTCGCATCCTGGGGCTGGAGTAGGTCCCAAGGGTTGGGCTGTTCGCCCATTAAAGCGGTACGCGAGCTGGGTTCAGAACGTCGTGAGACAGTTCGGTCCCTATCCTCCACGCGCGAAAGAGTTTTGAGAGGACCTGTCTCTAGTACGAGAGGACCGAGATGGACGAACCTCTGGTGTGCCAGTTGTCCTGCCAAGGGCATGGCTGGTTGGCCACGTTCGGACGAGATAACCGCTGAAAGCATCTAAGCGGGAAGCTCACCTCAAGATGAGAACTCTCACAGGGTTAACCTGGTAAGACCCCCAGAAGATGACTGGGTTGATAGGCCGGATGTGGAAGCGCAGCAATGCGTGGAGCTGACCGGTACTAATAGGTCGAGGGCTTGTTTTCACAAACTTCTAAATATGTATTTCCTTTTAAAGGAAGTACTCGCGTCCTCTATGCGGTTTTCGAGTTATGTATTGGTTATTTATCCGATACACAACTCAATAAAGTTACGGTGATCATGGCGAGAGGGAAACGCCCAGCTCCATTCCGAACCTGGAAGCTAAGCCTCTCAGCGCCGATGGTACTTCTCGGGAGACCGGGTGGGAGAGTAGGACGTTGCCGGACATATAAAAATATCCACCTGTAAAAAGGTGGATATTTTGTTTTATAAACCTGCTTAGATTGTTTTTAACACACACGTAGATAAGGATGTAATTTCTTCATGGATGAATTGAAAGTTCCAGATGAAATTACTGGCAAAGAGTTAGCACCTGAAATTAAAGCTGAATTAAGAACTTTGCCTGAAGGCTTAGCCCTTTTTGTTTCCAGACATTTAGTTGCAGCTGGAGAATATGTTGATACAGATCCTGAATTAGCACTTAAACATGCCAAGGAAGCAAATGTTGCAGCAGCATCTCGTTTAGCAATAGTTAGAGAAGCAGTTGGTGTCACTGCTTATCATGCCGGAGATTTTAAACTTGCATTATCAGAATTGCGTACTGCACGAAGAATAAGTGGTCGTCCTGATTCATTAGCAATGATTGCAGATTGTGAAAGAGCACTGGGTAGACCAGAAAAATCTGTCGAGTGCGGTAATGAAAAAGATTTACACAAAATGGATAGAGCTGATTATCACGAACTAATGCTGGTAATAGCAGGTGCTAGACAAGATTTAGGTCAGGTTGATGCAGGCCTGGCATTGGCGAAAATTCCTGAATTTAACACTGGAAAACCAGCAGAATCTGTGGCAAGACTTAGATTTGTTTATGCTAAAACACTAAAAGATTTAGGCAGAGAAGAAGAATCTCAAACCTGGTTCAAGAAAACTATTGAGTTAGATCCCGATGATTTTACTGGCGCTAGTGAATTTTTGGCGAAATAATGGCAC
>CAJAXB010000054.1 GCA_903946795.1 uncultured Candidatus Saccharibacteria bacterium
CAATTGTGGGAGGCTCTGAAGAAGAGCGACGCGCAGAACTAAGGCGCAATCTTATTCGTCATGAGGCACAAATCGGTGGTGCGCTTTTTGGGCCAGTTCCTGAAGGAGGTCGCCGAGATTTCTTTTGCCTCGACGAACGGACCTGGGTATGGCACGAAGAATGGATTGATGCTTCCGGACAACACCGTAATCGAACAACTCGCTATACTGTTCGACCAAACTCTATTCTCAAATCTCAGGACGGTGGACACTATCAGGAAATAACGTCCGAAGAAGCTGCCCACTTGCGACTTGCAGCTCAGCTGTATCAGGAACGAGTTAAGGCAGAAATCTACCACTTCGTGTAATAACAATACTTGAGTAATCATGAAACATATTTATCTTGACTATGCTGCAGCTACTCCAATTGATGCGCATGTACTAGCGGCGATGAGTCCATATTTTAATAAACAATTTTTTAATCCTAGCGCAACCTATTTACGTGCACGGGCTATTGCAAAGGACCTTCAAGACGCTCGTGAAAAGGTAGCGCAATCTCTTGGAGTTCGTCCTGTAGAGCTTGTGTTTACAGCAGGCGGCAGCGAAGCAAATAACCTTGCAATTCATGGAATTATGCGGCAGTTTCCTGGTAAGCACGTAGTTGTAGGGGCAACTGAACACGCTTCAATTATTGAACCCGCCAAAGAATACAACTGTACAATAACGCCAGTGCATCAGGATGGACGCATTGACCTTGATGCGCTTAAAAAACAGATCACGAAAGACACTGTATTGATCAGTGTAATGCTTGCTAATAATGAAATAGGCACAATAACTCCCCTGCGAAAGATTGCCGATATCGTAAAGAACATACGTGAATCTCGAGACAAAGCAGGCAATACGCTACCACTCTATTTGCATACAGATGCATGCCAGGCAGTTCTGTACCTCGACGTTCACCCATTGCGACTTGGAGTAGACCTTATGACGTTTAACGGTGGCAAGATTTACGGCCCCAAGCAAAGCGGTGTCTTATACATAAAAACGGGTATTGAGCTACACTCACTTATACAAGGTGGTGGTCAGGAGCGCAATGTGCGGAGTGGGACTGAGAACGTGCCGAGTGTTATTGGTTTTTCCTATGCGTTTGAAAAAGCTGTACGTAAACACGATACGAGTCATGAGAAACTCACTCAATTGCAACAGGAATTTATGCAACTTCTTAATGACAAAATTCCGGAAGCTAAGATTAACGGTTCTTTAAAATACCGACTACCTAACAACATTCATGTTACTATCCCAGGTACTGATAACGAACGAGTCATGATGGAGCTTGATGAGCGTGGTATTGAATGTGCTGTTGGCTCTGCGTGTAGTGCAAGTAGTGATGAACCATCTCACGTTCTTAAGGCAATAGGTCTAAGCGATCAGGATGCGCACAGTAGCCTGCGCTTTACAATGGGTCATGCAACGACACGCTCAGATATTGCGACTACAGTCGATGCTCTTCGAGACATTGTTGACCAGAGCATGTAGATAATCACAGCACGCTATTCGTTCTTTCTGCTATACTATAACCATTAGCAGATAAGGATCGAGGGTGGAAATAAACACGGAACTTGCGCTTTTCTTAGTAGCTCTCGCGAGCATTCTTGCAACGCTCCTGGCGTTTATTTGGGTTGCCGTACGCCTAGGTCCAAAAGGTCGTGGACATGGCATCAATAGAGGCAATAATGGAGAGCTGTTCGACGAAAACTTTCGCAATGAATTACGAGAACGGGGTATATCTCGATTTGAACGTACGTTAGATCAGAACGCCACATTTCTACAGCAGGACATGCATTCAATTGGCGAAGAAGTGACTGAATTCATTAAAGAGCGTGCAGGTGATATTCTCAAAGAAGAATTTGGTGACCAAAAAAAGGCTATTGCTGCAGCCCAACAACATCTTACGCAGACGTTTATGCAAGTAGACGCTGCGATCCAACAGCAGCAAAAGGAAATTGCAGCTCAGTACCTGAAAGAATTGCAAGCTGAGAAAGAGCGTCGGCTGACAGATTTTAGTAACAACATGGCAGAAATTGTTACAAAGCACGTTGAGCAAACGCTTAGTGCACACATGGATATTGGGCAACAAATGAATTATGTACTGAGCAACCTCGAAGCTAATAAACAGGCAATCATTGAGGATATAAAACGTGAAATCTGAACCCGGCGTACAGCTCATTGATGCAATTATGACGCCTGTTGAACTCGGTAAAATCATGCGTGAGGCCTATGCTATCGACGAGTTTCTTTCTGCGAAGTCACATGGTATCCAATCTGGATTAAGTCTGCCCGCTATGAGTCCAAGTCTACAGTCTATTGTAAACGCCCAAAAAATAAATCTATTGCTTCCAGATCATCGCGCTCGTTTTCGACAACAGCTCGATTTTGTACGAAGAACTGCACCAGTGGTGCAAGTGAGTTTTGGTGCA
>CAJAXB010000055.1 GCA_903946795.1 uncultured Candidatus Saccharibacteria bacterium
CGTCACCAGAGTTCGGACCACCACCTTCCAATCCAGAAGTGGCTCCAATGAGTACTGGTATAGAGCAAGGTCCTGCACCTTCAAATCCTGAAATGGCCCCAATGACGTCACCAGAGTTCGGACCACCACCTTCCAATCCAGAAGTGGCTCCAATGAGTACTGGTATAGAGCAAGGTCCTGCACCTTCAAATCCTGAAATGGCCCCAATGACGTCACCAGAGTTCGGACCACCACCTTCAAATCCAGAAGTGGCCCCAATGAGTACTGGTATAGAGCAAGGTCCTGCACCTAATATTGAGATGGCTGAATCATACATCCCCGAAACCATCAGTAAAAACACGACCATTAACCCAGAACAAATTTTTGGTCATACATCACCTGTGAGCGCTCAATCAAGTTCTGATAGTGGTGCAGTACGGGGTGTAAACCTACAGGATCTCCTTGCCAGTCAGTCATCAAGCGTACGTAAAGTAAATCGTAAGAAGGGTTAAAAGAATGAATGAACAACAAGCCAAAGAAATAGTAGATAGAGTGATCGGACAAATATTTGGTTTCCAGAATCCGCTTACACTCGAACAAGTACAGCAAAAATTTGCCTTTGACATTCGATTACCGCAACAGGTGTTTGACTACACGAATAATCAAGTTACATGGGCGGCTTCTACAAATCCTACAAAGTTTATTTCATTTGAAAATATGCAGAATTTTGAGCAAGATCACTTCATGCAAGCACCACAGCAGATTAACTCTATCGAAGATGTTATTGCCGCATGGGGTAAAGTAAACGCTTTTGCGACTGAGCGCACAATCGATACCCAGAATGTAGGACAGAGCGACTGTGTATATTTTTCAGAAAACGTGTGGAGGTCTGTTGATGTGAGTCGTAGCAAAAATGTTGTATTTAGCGACGGCATACAGGATGGCTGTGAATTCATTGTTGCAAGTCAAAGATCGCAATCTTCATCATTTTGCATGAGGCTAGAAGACAGTAGTTCGTGCTCTAATAGTTTTGGTGTCAATTGGTCGAATAATGTAACGAACTCTTTTATGATTCAAGATGCTAAAGACCTATCTGACTGTATGTTCTGTGCTCATCTATCAGGAAAACGTTTCTGTATTGCAAATATGCAATATAGTGAGGAAGAATACAAACGCATCAAAGATTTAGTTGTGCGTTGGATATTAACAAACTAAATACTTCTTTAAAATGAAGTTTTATTGATATAATAACGAGATGGCACACCTCACACGTGAAGATATCTTACGTCTCGCTTCACTCGCAAAAATTAATCTTGACGATGATGAAATTGCATCTATGCAAACGGATCTTGATTCGGTACTAGAGTATGTCGAACAATTAAAAGACGTTGATACATCAGAGCTTGAACCGACTAATCAGGTAACTGGTCTTAAGAATGTGATGCGTAATGACGAAATTATTGACTACGGCATGAGTCAAGAAGCGCTACTTGCTAATGTACCTGAAGTGGAAAATAATCAAATAAAAACAAAGCGAGTTCTATGAGTAGCATGTGGCAACCAGTAGATGAAATTGCTCGTGACGTTAATTCAGGTAAACTATCTGCCGTTACGCTTGTTAATAAGGCACTTACCCGAATTGAAGAATCGAAAAAGTATAACGCAATTATTACTCTCACTGCAGATAGAGCTCGTGAAAGAGCCGAAACTATTGATACAAAAATACAGTCAGGTCAATCTGCTGGAAGGTTGGCCGGTGTACCTTTTATTGCTAAAGATAATTTTCTTGTTTTCGGCTCGGAAACAACTGCAGCGAGTAACATACTTAAGGGATTCACTGCTCCTTATCAATCAACAGTTATTAACATGCTAGAAGCAGAAGGTGCAATTTGTGTTGCAAAAGCTAATCTTGACGCTTTTGGTCACGGCGGTAGCACAGAGAATAGTGATTTTGGACCTACTCTTAATCCGCACGATACAAATAAAGTGCCTGGTGGATCTTCGGGTGGTTCTGCGGCAGCAGTCGTACTTGATATGGTACCTTTTGCACTTGGTACTGATACGGGCGGATCAAGTCGTCAGCCTGCAAGTTTTAGCGGTTGCGTTGGATACAAGCCTACGTATGGGCTTATGAGCCGCAGTGGTATTATCGCAATGGCTAGTAGCACAGACACTGTTGGCGTGCTAGCACATTCAGTCAGTGATGTTGCATACGTTACAGATTGTATGAGCGGTAAAGATAGTCTTGATAGCACCACCATAGATCGAGATCCTCAAGGGTACATCATCGATAAGCCACTCAGTTCACTTAAGGGCAAGAAAATTGGTGTCATTAAGGAATATATGTCAGATGGTGTTGATAGCGCTGTGAAAGCGAGTATTCAGCAAGCTATAGATGCACTAGAAGCTCAAGGTGCAGACATTGAAACAATCAGTATCCCAAGCCTATCTTTAGCATTAGCGGTGTATTATGTGCTTGTTCCTGCAGAAATTAGTAGTAACCTTAGTCGCTATGATGGACAGCGTTTTGGATATAGCGATAGCGCAGCAAAAGATCTTGAAGATAGTTACACGCATGCACGATCTAAAGGATTTGGTAAAGAAGCAAAGCGACGCATTATGATTGGTACGCATGTATTAAGTAGTGGATACTATGACGCGTATTATAAAAAAGCTCAACTCGTAAGAACAAAAATTATTAAAGAAGTAGACCGCGCATTTCAATCTGTGGACTTTCTTGTTGGTCCAACAGCACCAACGACAGCCTTTAATATTGGTCAAAACATTCATGATCCTATACAGATGTATCTCTCAGATCTAATGACTGTAGGTGCAAGCCTTACGGGGATTCCTGCAATTGTTATTCCAGTCCACAAAGTTAACGGTATGCCTGTAGGCCTTCAAATTATGGCTCCACAAAATGCCGATAGGGCACTATTTGAGGTTGCGCAGGTAGCACAGAAGGAAATTAACACATGAGAATTATACCTACACGAAAAATTAATCAGACTAAGTTTAAAGATCAGTGGACTGAGCTTCAAGCATATTGTAAGACCAAAAATACATGGGGTCTTGCATTGATAAACGCCGATAAGTTACTCGATGAAGCTTTAAAAAAGAAACGTTACAAAGGTAAGAGTATGGGAGAGCGTCTTGTTAATGCTCAGAGAGATTTAACTGACAATGATGCTGTTTGGTTTGGTCATAATCTTACTAAAAAAGTGTTGAACGAGACTACCACCAAACTGAAAGAAACAGATGTTAAAAAGTCACTCATAGGGATAAGACAGGCTTTACGTGACTTAGGAGCTTTAGAGTAAGATGGCTAAAGTACCACAAAATATCCGTGACCAATATACAGTTACTATCGGTATTGAATGTCACGTACAGCTAAAGACCCGCACAAAACTATTTAGCGGTATTAGTAATGATGCCAGAGATGCTGATCCCAATACACTCATAAGTCATATTTGCATGGGTCTTCCAGGAGCTTTGCCAGTAGTTAATGCTCACGCGATTGAACTCGCAAGCCGCGCGGCTTTTGCCTTGAAGTCAGTACCAGCTCCATTTAGTACCTTTGACCGCAAGCACTATTTTTACCCCGATTTACCTATGGGATACCAAATCACGCAATTCTATGACCCTATTGTTATTGGAGGAGAGGTGCATACTTTAGTTGAAGGCGAGCCACATACTGTCCGCATTACCCGTGCTCATCTAGAAGCTGATGCGGGCAAAAGTAGCCATCCAGCTGGTGCACCCTATAGTCTTGTTGACTTAAATCGCGCAGGTACGCCGTTACTTGAGATCGTGAGCGAACCAGATATTCACAGTCCTGCCGAAGCCCGTGCATACGCACATGAACTATATCTTCTTATGAAATACGCAGATGTTTCCGACGCAGACCTATTTCATGGCAATATGAGATTCGATGTAAACGTCAGTGTCAGTAAGTCCAGTGAGCTTGGTACGCGAACTGAAACGAAAAACCTTAACTCTTTTAAGAGCGTTGAAAAAGCCGCTGAATATGAAATAAATAGACAAATTAGTCTGATTGAACGTGGGGATAAGATAGATCAAGAAACACGAGGATGGGATGAGGCCTCTCAAAAGACGACAAGTCAACGAGGCAAAGAACAAGCCCATGATTACCGCTATATGCCAGATCCCGATCTTCCACCAATTGAATTAAGTGATGATTTCATAGCGCATGTTAAAGACACGCTACCAACAATGCCTGATGAATGGCGAGAACATCTTTCACGTCTGAGCCTGGATACAAGTCAAATTGATGTTCTTCTTGAAGCTGAAGTCGATAACTCGGCAGTAGCATATTTATCAATACTACAGGATAACTTGGATGATACTGCTTACGCCAAGCAGCTAGCTAATTGGTTTGTAAACATTGAAATTCCATATCGCAAGGATGAAGCTAAGAATCCACAGATTCTCAATCCGCAAAGACCTACCCTGTATGCAGTCGTATACAAAATGGTAAAAGCAAATAAACTTAGTTCTACTGCTGCCAAAAACCTTATACAATTACTTCTTGATCTTGAAAACCTTCCTAATGACCTTGAGTCATTCGCTGAGTCAAAAGGACTCGTGCAAGTTTCTAACACTGATGAACTAGAAGTTATAGTAGACACCGTGATTGCCGAAAACAAACAAGCTGTAGAAGATATACAAAACGGTGAAATGAAGGCTCTCGGATTTCTCGTTGGGCAAATGATGAAACTGTCACACGGTAAGGCCAACCCGTCAATTGCACAAGAACTACTAAAGAAAAAAATACTTTCTTAATTAGGTTTACACAAATCTCGTGCATGCTGGTAAAATAAGCTTATGCATACTAAGCCTGTACGAAAAGCAGTTATTGCAGCAGCCGGATTTGGAACCCGCTTCTTGCCTCAAACAAAGGCACTTCCAAAGGAAATGCTACCGCTAGTAGACAAGCCAATTATTCAGTATATTGTTGAAGAACTTGTAGATGCTGGCATCGAAGACATTGTTATCGTTACAGGCTACCATAAGCGATCCATAGAGGATCACTTTGATAATATGAGTGCTGAGCTAAGAAATAATCTTAAAGAGTCTAATAAACTAGACTTACTTGAAGAAACTAAGAAAATATCTAATCTTGCAAACTTTGCTTATATTCGACAAAAAGGTCCATATGGCAATGCGACACCTGTTATGAACGCTGAGCATCTTGTTGGGGATGAGCCGTTTATATACACCTTTGCAGATGACTTTATTACGGCATCTCCAACACGATTCAAACAGATGATAGCAGTCTACAATGAGTATAACAGTAGCGTTCTCACGTGCATCCCTGTTACAAAGGATATTGATTACAGTAGATATGGCATAGTAGCCGGCGAAGAAATTAAGCCTGGGCTGTTACGTATGTCGACAATTATAGAAAAACCAGGCAAGGAAAAAGCTCCCAGTAATCTTGCGAGTGTCAGCGGATATCTACTGACGCCCGACATCTTCCGATATTTGCACATGGCAAAAGAATCAAAACCAGAAGACTCTGAATTCTATATCCAACCAGCTATGCAAATGCTGATTGAAAATGGTGGACAAATACTTGCCTACGAAGTGGAGAATGGAACCTACTACGATACAGGTAATAAACTAGAATATTTAAAAACAGTTGTTGATTTTGCGCTTAAACATGACGATATCAAAGCTGATTTTATTGAGCATCTACGATCAAAACTGGATTAGATGTAACTTTTTAGTATAATAGCCAATATGGACATTACACGGAGTGAACAGGTTCTTGTTATTATACTTGCTGCAACTCTCGCGGTGCTTTTGCTGATAAGCATTATTGCAGTAGTAAAGATCGTACAAATTCTGAGTGACATTAAAAAAATTACCAAGAAAACTAACGAGATGGCTGACAAAGCTGAGTCCATGATTGACACTATTCAGACCACAAGTGCAACAATTAAAATAGTTAATCTGCTATCTTCTATTCTTTTTAAAAGTGAGCGTAAGAAATGAAGAAGAACTCACGTAATATTGTCGTTGGAGCGATTCTCGTAGGAGCGGCAAGTTATGTAGCAGGGATTCTTACTGCACCTAAAAAGGGCAAAGAAACTCGTGAAGATATACGACATGCTTCCATTAATTTAAAAATTAGCCTTGAGAAGTCGTTAAAGCAGCTTTATGCGGATTCAACGAAACAACTTGAACGTGCTCTCAATATTAACCAGCAGCTTACAACTCGGACTAAACAGGAGCTTGAATCGCTCATAACTGCAGTGAAGCACGCACGAGACAATATAAAAATATATCTTACATCACTCCGCGATGGAGATATCGAAGAAGAGCAAATCACACTTCTTTTAAGTGATGGTCGCGATAATACTGAACGACTAAAATTTTTCGTTGATACCTTGGAAAAGTAACAATACGTTACTTTGATGTATATTTTGATTATTCTTTATAGTTATAAAAAGGACCTTTATACTATAGAGTAATGACAGAGGCAAAAAAACTATCTCCTGATTCGTATGTCCATCTTCATAATCATACGCACTATAGTCTGCTAGACGGACTCACTAAGGTCCCTCAACTTATTCAGCAAGTAAAGAAAGATGGCATGCATAGTGTTGCAATTACTGATCACGGCACCATGTCGGGAGTTGTTGAGTTCTATAAAGCTGCCCAAGCAGAGGGAATTAAGCCAATCATAGGTATGGAAACATATGTTGCACCACGAACTCATACTGATCGTGATGCGACAAAAGACAAGACTCCCTTTCACCTTATTCTCCTTGCCATGAACAACAAGGGCTATGAAAACCTAATGAAGCTCAGTACGATTGCAAATTTAGAGGGCTTTTATTACAAGCCACGTATCGATCATGAGCTACTCGAAAAATATAACGAAGGTCTTATTGTTCTGAGCGGCTGTATTGGCGGTGAGCTTGGCGATGCTCTACGTAACGATCAGTATGAACAAGCTAAAAAAATAGCTCAATGGTACCAGTCGGTTTTTAAAGACCGTTATTATTTTGAAATTCAAGACCATGGCCATAAAGATCATCCTTACGTCTGGGATGAGCAGGTAGGGGTTACGACGCAAAGCCTCAAGCTAGCTGAAGAACTACATATTCCATGTGTGCTCACATGCGATGCGCACTACCTTACTCATGAAGATAAGCAGGCCCACGAGCTTCTACTCTGCGTCCAGACAGGATCTTTCTTAAGTGACGAAAAGCGAATGCGACTTGATAATTTTGATCTCCACGTCACAAATCCGAAAGAGATTATAGAAAGATGGGGAAAGACTAATCCTGATCTTATTACTAATACCGCCCGTATCGCAGATCGCTGCAACGTGCAACTTGAACTAGGTGGCATCCTTATCCCCAAGTTCCCAGTTCCAGAAAAGGAAACAGAAAGCTCGTATCTTCATAAGCTAGTATATCGTGGTTTAGCGTGGAGATATGGCGGCATACACCAAAAGGATGCCGAAAAACTGACTATACCTATGGCAAAAAAAACCCTTCCAAAGGATGTGCTAAAGCGCGCAGAATATGAATTATCTGTTATTCAAAGCATGGGCTTTAACGGTTATTTCTTGATCGTTGCCGATTTTATTAACTGGGGCAAAGATAATGGTATAGTATTCGGCCCAGGAAGAGGTTCTGCAGCTGGCTCAATTATTGCGTATGCAATGCGTATAACTGAACTAGACCCACTTCGATACGATCTGCTTTTTGAACGATTCTTAAACCCAGACCGAATCAGCATGCCTGATGTTGATATTGATATCCAAGATACAAGAAGAGATGAAGTGATACAGTACTGTGTTTCTAAGTATGGTTCTGAGCGCGTTGCAAATATTGTAACATTCGGTAAGATGGCTGCCCGTAATGCAGTCCGCGATGTTGCTCGTGTCCTTGAGGTTCCATATGCTGAGGCAGATCGACTCTCTAAAATGATTCCACCTCCAGTGCAGGGTCGTCATATACCACTTAAAGATTCACTGCAAAAAGATCCAGATCTTAAAGAAGAGTATGCAGCGAACGATCAAAGTCGAAAAATATTTGATTTAGCGGTACAACTTGAAGGCACAATTCGAAGTCATGGTGTACACGCTGCCGGCGTCGTCATTGCTCCAGATGACATCGTAAAATTTGCGCCATTAGAAATGGCCCAAAAGGGTGTAGTTTCTACGCAGTATTCAATGGGTCCCGTAGAAGAGCTAGGGCTTCTGAAGATGGATTTTTTAGGTCTATCAAACCTTACTATCATTAAAAACACGCTTCGCGTTATAAAAAGAGTGTATGGTACTGACTTAGATATATCCACAATTCCACTCGATGATGAGAAAACCTATAAATTACTGCAACGTGGTGACACGACTGGAGTATTCCAGCTTGAATCTGCTGGGATGAAACGATACCTCAGAGAACTAGCGCCTACTAAGTTTGACGACATTATTGCAATGGTAGCCTTATATCGCCCGGGTCCGATGCAGTTTATAGATGACTTTATCGCTCGAAAACATGGTAAAAAAGCAGTCACGTATGAGCATGAGGGGCTGAAATCCGCTCTTTCGGAGACATATGGCATTCTGGTATATCAAGAACAGTTCATGCAGATCAGTAAGGACATGTGTGGTTTTACGGGAGGTCAAGCTGATACATTACGTAAAGCAATAGGTAAAAAACAGCGTGAAACAATGGCTAAGATGAAACGAGCTTTCATAGATGGCATGGTAGAGCATAGCAAGGTCCCAAAATCATTTGCTGACAAGTTTTGGGCGCAGCTAGAGGCGTTTGCAGATTATTGTTTCAACAAGAGTCACTCTGCTTGCTACGGCCTTATTGCGTATCAAACGGCCTATCTCAAGGCTCATTACCCTGAAGCCTTCATGGCTGCACTTATGACAAGTGACTACGATAATATTGACCGACTCGCTATAGAAATCAGTGAGTGTAATAACATGGGAATCAAGGTATTATCGCCTGATGTTAAAGAATCTTTCTTGGAATTTGCCGTCGTGCCAAATAAGCCAGAAATTCGTTTCGGCATGGCAGCAATAAAAAATGTAGGAACAGCTGCAGTCGAAGAAATACTTCGTGCTCGTGAAGAACAAATGTTTACCTCTTTAGAAGACTTCTTTTCTAGGGTGAACGCTCGAATTGTAAACCGAAAAGCAATAGATAGCCTGATTAAAGCTGGCGCAATGGATGCCTGGGGTTCCAGAACTATGCTTCTCCATAACGTTGATACTCTACTCGCATTTGCGAGTCGAATTCAAAAAGAAAAAGCAAGTGGTCAAATAGACCTTTTTGGTTCTCTCAATGAGGCAAAGACCGAGGCAGCACCAACCCTGAGTCTCACTGATATCGAGGCAGAAGTTAATGCTCGCGAACAATTACAATGGGAACGCGAATTACTCGGTCTTTATATATCCTCGCACCCCCTTGAAGACTACAAGGTCTGGCTTGCTGAACAGACTATTCCGATTAATCAAATCAGTCCTGAACTCCACAATAAGGCAGCAACCGTCGGAGGAGTTGTTATCGAGTCCAGAGAGATTGTTACCAAAAAAGGTCAAAAGATGGCATTTGCTAAGATTGCAGATGAATTCGGCGAAATGGAACTTATTTTATTTCCTGGAGTTTACGACAAAAGTAATGATCTTTGGAAAAGAGATACAGTAGTGATACTCACAGGAAAAATATCTGGACAAGATCGTGAGGGCAACCCATCTTCATCTGCCCAGATTCTTGTCGATTCAGCTCGAGAGGTTACACATGCTGAAGTTAAAAACTACGTTCCTAACATGAAAAAAATAAAAACTCCCAAAGTAAAAAATGAGAAAAAGAAGGTAGTAAATTCTAGAACCGCAAAGGACGCACCTAAGATAGAAAAAAGGCTCTATATAAAACTACCGTCTAGCTATCAGCAGGCTATTTTACTTGAACTAAAGTCTGTAATTGATGCCGCTCCTGGTGACACCGAGGTAGTTTTGGTAATTGGAGAAGGCGAACAAAGGCAGATTATCAAGCTACCTATGTCTATCTCAAATGATCCAGGATCTCATGTTGCAATACAAAAGATTGTTGGAGTATCAAACGTCAAACTACAGTAGCACCTATAAAACCTTGACGATAGTTTGACTTGCTATTAGATAGAATGCGATAAAAGCAATAATTGTAATATCCAGAAGTTTATTTCTAAAGAAAAAGTTCTTGCCTTTAGTCACATATTGGTGCAAAGCGTAGCTATGTTTCGTTATTAAAAGTGCCCCACCACTCAGTGCAATAACAAATAATGTACTTAGTAGCCACGGCAGGCTCTTATTTGTTGTCGCTTCAATACGGCTCACAGTTTTTGGTTGTGCGGTAAGTGCTGGCTCAGTTGTTGTAGCGGAACTTTTCGTAGTATCATTTTGATCAGTTATGGCTTGAGCCGTAGCCTGCGTTGATGTTTGGGCTGCTGGCGCCGCTGTCGTTGGGGCTGTTGAGGCAGCAACTGGCGCTGGTGTTGTCTTTTGTGCGGGGGCTGCTGATGCTTGTAGCGGTGTCGCATACATTGCAACTACGATAGTTTGCTGACTAAGGCCTTGATAGGATGGTGCGTTAGCAATACCAAAACCTACTTCAGTGAATTTTCCATTGAGCAGGTTCTCTTTGTGCGTAGGACTCGCCATCCAGCCATCAATAACACCAATTTCATTCGTCGATGTATTAGTATTTGTAATTCTGAATCCGTAAGCAAGGTTTTCTCCTGCAATGCTATAGCTATAGCCAGCATTAGTTATAAAAGCCCATGGCGGCGTACCTTCTGGTGTGTTATGTGACCAGTAGTTTCTGGTTGCCATATCATTCGCCTTAGTTTGAGCAGCACTCGTGAGCTTAGCATTGTACGCGAGACTAGCTACTCCTGAAGCAGTCCTCTTCTGATTAGTCGCAGTTAACAATGTATTGTTAGCAATATCAGTTGAATAGGCTAAGACTTCAGGATTTGCTGCTGGTGTTGCAGTACGGTAGTACGGTTTAAGAAGCCAAAAACTAAGAATAAAAAATATTACAACTGGTAAATATGGGGTATATACCTTTAAAAAGTGACCAGTTCTTTTTTGGTGCTCACCATGTCTTTTTCGATGCGCATGACCACTTTTTTTTGTTTGGTTTTTCACATTTTATAGTATAAGCGGTTAGTAGTAAAAACGCTAGCGTTTATAGCTTCTGAGAAAGTACATAAACTGCTATAGCTGCTGCTTGCACGACATTGAACGACTCTTTTGTGCCATGCATTGGTATTTCTATTATTTCATCACACAGAGCGAGTTGTTCTTTTGTAAGCCCAGTTGTCTCGGTACCGAGTAAAAGAGCAATTTTACTCTGAAGTGGTACATACTTTTCGAGCGATACGCTACGTGTATCCTGTTCAAGCGCTACCATTGTATATCCATTATCCTTGAGCTTTGTAATAGTCTCTTCAAGTGAACCGTTATGTTCCCATTTGACATACTTTTCTGCACCGAGAGCGGTTTTATGAATTTGTGCGTCAAGCTTAGCAGCAATATATGGAAGTCGTGAATCATTCACGATTGCTGGGTAGGCTGTGTAACCCGTAAGATATATTTTTTTAACTCCAAGACCATCCATTGTTCTAAAGAGTGAACCTACGTTGTGGGTGCTTCGCATATCATGTGCAATTACTACAAGACTAGACATAATAGCTCCAGTATACATCGCTCTATCTTGTTCTATATAAAAATATATGTCTTTATATAATTTCAGACATTTAAATGCTTGTGTTTAAATATATGTAATGGCGATTGATATAAGAATTTCTGAAGAACAGACGACTGAGAAACGTGCAGGTATTCTTGGTCTTGAGTATGTTGATACTTCGAAAATTACAGATAAACAGTTATATCCTGAACTTTTAAGTAAAGAGGACATGTACGCTATGCGCGTCATTCCTATTGTATTCAATAAAAATGGTATTGATTTTGGTATCACAACCACCACCTCACAGCAGACAATGACTAAACTGACACAACAGTTTCTAGATCATAGGGTATCCTACAAACTTATATCAGATTCTGGTTACAACGATTACATGAAGCTGTATGATCCTCCTAAAAAAGTAGTCTATAAAGATATAACGATTTCAGGTGACTCGCAAGCAGATCTCATTATGCAAGTTTCCGCAACGCTCGACCAAGTTCGTGCAGACGATATGTTAGCCTATCTTACGAGTCAGGCTCATAAGCTAGGTGCATCTGATATTCACATTGAAAACCAACCGGCACATGTACGTATACGCATACGTATAGATGGTGTAT
This sequence comes from uncultured Candidatus Saccharibacteria bacterium, assembly GCA_903946795.1. GTDB lineage: Bacteria > Patescibacteriota > Saccharimonadia > Saccharimonadales > AWTP1-31 > CAJAXB01. The sequence continues at coordinate 12,317 of CAJAXB010000055.1, forward strand.
TGCATCCAATTGCGAAGATTAGTCATGAGCGTAGTCGAATGTTAACATCTTCTATCGCAAGCGCTTCAAACATCTCGACGTCATCACCGACATCTCAGCAAGGGCATATTACACAAAAGGTTCGCATGGCTGATGAATCAGAAGTAAACATTAACCTTCGTGTTGAATCAGTGCCAGCAATAAATGGCATGGATATCGTTATGCGACTATTTAATATGGAAGCAAGTAATTATACGCTCGATAGGCTAGGACTCAATTCAATAGAGCGTAAAGTAGTTGACGATATCATCAAGAAACCAAATGGGCTCGTATTGGCAGTAGGACCAACTGGTTCAGGAAAAACGACTACGCTCTATTCAATGCTCAACACTCTTAATGTAGAGACGCGTAAGATTATTACTATTGAAGACCCAGTTGAGTATCAGTTCGACGGTGTGACTCAAATATCTGTTGCTAGTGAAAAAGGTGACGAAACTCATTTTGCTGACAAACTCCGTGCAGTACTGCGACTTGACCCCGATGTCGTTATGGTTGGAGAGATTCGTGATAATGACACTGCCAAAACAGCGCTACAAGCTTCTCTCACTGGTCACCTTGTGCTTTCGACATTCCACGCTGGTTCATCAGCGCAGGCACTGACGCGTATGGTTGATATTATTGGACAGAACCCTCTTTTTACTTCAGCAATACGACTAATTATGGCGCAACGTCTTGTACGTCGACTCGATGATACGACAAAAATAGCATATGAACCAGACGAAGCAGCTAAAAAACAAATAAGTGAAATAATTGAAAGTCTCCCAGCCATATATAAAAAGCCTGACATTTCGAATTTAAAACTTTATAAGCCAGGAAGTTCAAAAGAAAATCCTTTTGGCTATAAAGGTCAAATCGCTATTCGCGAGCAAATGGTAATGAGCGATGCTCTACGTGCCCTTTTAATTAAGCCTAGTGCTGAAATAACTAGTCAAATGATCGAAGATACAGCGGTACAAGCTGGTATGCTCACAATGCTTCACAATGCAGTTTTTAAACTATTGTCTGGTGAAACAACCTATGACGAAGTCTTTAGAGTTTTAGGTTAGTTATACAATAACCTTTGCTATGGCTGGAACAAGCCGGTCATCAAGGGTACTTGGAATGATTACGTCACGAGTTGGGTTCTCTACGAGTGACGCAATAACTTGTGCAACGTCTAATTTATGCTTTTCAGTGATTTTTGATACATGATTGTCAAGTGCACCTCTGAATATTCCTGGAAAAGCTATTGAGTTATTTATCTGGTTTGGAAAGTCACTACGCCCAGTGGCCATAATTGCTACGCCTGCTTTCAGAGCTTCATCAGGCATAATTTCTGGCGTAGGATTTGCCATTGCAAAGATGATTGGATCTTTTGCCATGGTTCTCACCATGTCTGGGTTTAACAAGCCAGCTTTTGAAACACCTATGAAGATGTCGGCACCGCTTAGTGCGTCATGTAATGAGCCCGATTGATTTTGCGGATTTGTAATTTCTAACAATGCTTTTTTATCGGCATTGAGATCAGTGCGGTCGCTGCTAATAATACCTGTACTATCTACCGCTAATACATTTGGATTACCGTAGGCACGAATGAGTTTCATGATTGCAGTGCCTGCGGCTCCAGCACCCACACAGACAATCTTACAGTCATCTAAATTTCTTCCCGTAACTTTTAATGCATTGATTAAAGCGGCAAGTACGACAATTGCAGTTCCGTGCTGATCATCATGAAATACGGGAATTGGCAATGCTTCTTTCAGTTTTTCTTCAACCTCAAAACAAATAGGTGCTGCGATATCTTCTAAGTTAATACCTCCAAAACTCGGGGCAATAGCTTTTACTGCTGCAATAATCTCATCTGCAGAGTGAACATCAAGCACAATAGGAACTGCGTCAATATTTGCGAAATGCTTAAACAACATTGACTTGCCTTCCATAACAGGCAGGGCACCAAGTGGTCCAATATTTCCAAGACCAAGCACAGCAGAACCATCACTGACAACTGCAACAGAGTTGTTTTTCCAGGTATAATCACGAGCCTCTTCAGGATGCTCAGCAACGTATCTACTCACTGCAGCAACGCCTGGAGTATAGTAGACACTCAATTTATCGACAGAGTCTAGAGTATCTTTAAGTGAGACACTAATTTTACCTTTGAGTTCTTTGTGACGGTTGAGAGCTTGTGTATTGTAATCCATGTATTGAGTATACCTGATGAAATGCAAAAAATCGTACATAGCCCGCTTTTTATCTATATCTTAAATGGGCTTGACGCCACCCCTGGTAATAGTGTAGAATTTAATGATTATGTCATCAGTAATTAAAACAATCGAAGAGAAATACAAGAAACACGCAGTTGTTGACGTCCGCCCTGGAGACACTGTCCGTGTACACCAAAAGATTAAGGAAGGTTCTAAAGAGCGTATCCAGATCTTTGAAGGACTTGTTATTCGCGTATCAAAAAAAGGTAGTCTGTCATCTACTATTGTTGTACGACGTGTAACTGGCGGTTTAGGCGTTGAAAAATCTTATCTTCTTCATTCGCCTCTTGTTGTTAAGGTTGAAGTAACTAAAAGAAGTAAAGTTCGCCGTAACTATCTGACATACATGCGTGCTCGTACTGGTAAGGCAGCTCGTCTTACGGGTGTCGCTTTCGATAGTTCAGTAAACGAACTTCCTGAAGAACCAAAAGTAGAAGCTCCTACTGAAACTGCAGAAGCAGAAGAAAAGTCA
>CAJAXB010000056.1 GCA_903946795.1 uncultured Candidatus Saccharibacteria bacterium
CAGTGACCGCGACATACACTGGACAGAACTCGTGCTCGATAATCCCGTTATACGGCGGGGTCTTGTAGGTATATTGGGGGAGCATAACTTTGTAATCCCGTGCTTGCAAGCCAACTTCGTAGTCGAGCCTCCGTTTCATTGCATCAACCATAGCTTCGCCTGGAGCTGGATGTCCGCACACACTATTTGTCCATACATCGGGCCATACTTTTTTAACGTGAGCACGCTGTGTGACAAGAAATTCCCCTTTAGTGTTAAAAACGTAACAAGAGAATGCAAGGTGTAATCGGGTATGTGCAGTATGCGCATCGAGCTTTTGGGCAGTCTCCCCTGTTGGTTCGCCTTTTTCATTCACATATACGATCAGGTCTTTATTGGGGTTATCACTGTTCATAAACTAATTTTACAATGTTTTCTTAGTTTCGTATAATGCATTCCATGTCATTAACCAATAGTAGCCTTGGGGTTGAGACCGGATACCTGCCTCACCACCAAGAATCAGATTTAAGAGAAATGCATACAAATGGTTTTATGCGCTACGGCGTTGTGGCCATGGTGCTTGATTACCAGAATAGATTACTCCTTCTCGAACATGCTTCTAGCGATAAAACGTCTGAGGGGATGTGGGGTGCTTTGGGCGAGACTAGCCATGTATTTAAAGAAGATGGTATGTGGAATGTTGAACCTGTGAGCGCAACAGTGGTCCGTGGCCTTATAGAAGAAACAAATGCCGATCTCGATATATCTGACTTTGATACACCAAGCTATGGAAACTGTATTGATACCTCTTGGCCTATCGGAAAGCATTTTCTCGATCAATATGCCTATGCTTCAGTACCTCTGCTATATGCACCAAATGAAACTATAGAAAAGATCATGGATGCGCCGCTTCAGAATGATGAAATTACTGCTAAAAAGATGGTCCCATTAGAGCAAGTGATGCACTACGAACTTCGCCCAGGCACAGTCAGCTGGCTTGCAATTGGTGCTGCAGCAATCAGTCTTTCAAGCAACGAAACAGTGCCTCTACAAACACAAGCTTGGCGGCCAAATGACAGCGTTCAGGATGCCGTGCTAAGCAAGATGTTCCAATAATATGAATGCCGTTTTTATAAAACTCGGTGGAAGTCTTATTACAGACAAAGCTACTCCAAAGCGCGCCCTTAAAAAGCGTATCAAGGCTATTGCAAAAGAAATTGCAACGATTCATAAAAGCCATCCAGAAACGGTGTTTTTTATCGGTAACGGTGCCGGATCTTACGGGCACTTTGCAGTACACGAAACAAGGTGGCGTGAGAAGAAGAATGATCCAATGCGGATTGCAAAGATACGTCAGGTTACAACTGAGCTGCATTATTTGATTCGAGATGCGCTCATTGCCGAGAATGTCCCCGCACTATCTTTTGCCGCAACGTCATTTAGCGGACGATTCAATCAACAGCCAAAAGCCTGGCTGGAGAGCATGTTCGCATACGCAACACATGGTTCAGTACCATTAGTATTTGGTGACATGGTGTACGATGACCAAGATGGTGCATATGTTCTTTCTACTGAAGAGATCTTGGAAACAATTGCGAAATCATGGAAGAATGAGGGTCATACTATTGATACGTTTATCTACTGCACATCTGTTGATGGTGTGCTAGATGAAGATGGAAACGTTATTGATGCGATCACGACTGATACGCCTATAGCGAGTATTGGTAAAACCCATGGCTTTGATGTAACAGGCGGTATGGCTCAGAAGATTGAAGCAGGCAAACGTGCGTTGGCATTTACAAACTACGTCTATATTATCAACGGCAGTACGCCAGGTACCCTCACGCGGGCAGTGCAACACGAAGCAGTCGGCACGCGCATCAAGGTATAAAAAAATACCCCGGATTAACCGGGGTATAGTATTGTTTTTTAACAAACGATTATTTGTTGCGCTTGATAGTCAAGAAACCGTTTCGTGGGTTTTCGTTGACTGAGAATCCGTCAGGAAGGTCGCATGCTTCTGGGCGTTCGTCCTTGCTGAAGTAGTAAATGCGCTGTTCTTTACCGCCGCGTAGTACAACGTTCTTTGAGTTTAGGTGATATGTTACACCTTTTGAGTTTGTATGATTGTATGCCATTTTTTCCCTCTCTTATTTAGGTAGTGCACCCCTAAGATACCCTGATAGCTTTTATACTGTCAACAGTTTTTCACATATTTATCAGGGACCACCTCTGTAATTAGAGGTCTCTCAGTTCTGCTTTAGCCCATCGGTCAAGAAGAAATCGCAGAACCAGAAACGCACCCGAAGATGCCGCTACAACTAAACTCCAGCCTGCAAGGTCTGGTGACCAGACTGGTGAAACAAAATCAAACTTGTACAGACTATCAGGAATATTTTTCTGCTCTACGCCACGACTAGCAACATAGTCGGTGATACATGGAATACGCCCACTACCTGATAATCCCTTTGGAAAGCGCTTTTCGCATTCTGCTTGAGCTTCAATGTACACTTTACTGTTTTCGGCCGTTAAACGCTCTTGTTCGGCCTGTACGAGCCTCTCATAGGTATATTTCAACTGGATTGGTGGCTTAATAGCATTTGGGCCGCTCGATAAATTAGTGTTCATATGAGCATAGATGTACGTTCTGAGCTCTTTGAGCGCCTCTTCAACGTTTGTATTATTCTTATCGGCAGCGACAACTGCGTCTCTGAGCTTTAATGCCTGTAAATTATTTTGCCTCAGTGCGAACACGCAGGTTATCGTGGCAGCAATAAAAATTACAAACAATACATACATGTTGATGCGTTGTAAGAAAGAATGAAGTTTTTTAAAAAAATGTTTATCCATGATGCCCTATTTACTGCTAGTATGACGTATTCTACATTTCGGTTCAATCTGGTTATGCTATCCAGTCTGTACGAACGACTCAGAAATTAGTACTCTATCTGTATGCATATCTTCTTTTCAGCAATTGGTGGCACTGGAATAGGACCACTCGCACTTATTGCAAAGCAAGCGGGCTACACTGTCAGCGGCAGCGACAAACAGGATTCAGTATATATTCAATACTTACGCTCACAGGGTTTAACCAATATTCACATCGGCCAAAGTAAGGAGGCCATAGCGAAGGCTCATGAGAAACAACCCATTGATTGGTACGTCTACTCATCCGCAGTCACTATGGAGCAAGCGGAGCCTGAGGAATTGGCCTTCGTAAGGGCAAAAAGAATCAAATACAGTAAACGAGATGGGCTCTTAAACCAGATTCTTGTAGATAAGAAATTAAAACTTATTGCTATTGCAGGTACACATGGAAAATCAACGACAACTGCTATGGTGATCTGGCTCTTTAAGCAACTCAAAGTGCCTTTAAGCTATTCAGTGGGTGCAAAGTTGAGCTTTGGAGATATGGGAACGTTCGATCCAAAGAGTGAATACTTTGCCTATGAGTGCGATGAGTTCGACCGGAACTTTCTCGCTTTTCATCCTTACATCTCGGCAATTACGGGAGTTTCCTGGGATCACCATGAAATATTTCCAACGAGAGAGGATTACCAGGGTGCTTTTCGTGAGTTCATAAGCCAATCAGACCACACAATATGTTGGCAAGAAGACTATGATTACTTACAGATACAGTCTGCTAAGAAAATGGCCGTACTAGAGACAGACCACCCGCATATTCAGACCATACAGCTCGCGGGACTATATAATCGCCTTGATGCTTGGATCGCAATTCACGCAGTACACGAAGCAACAAAAGCACCTCTGAAAAAGCTCGTTTCATTAATGAGTGCATTTCCCGGTCTACAGCGTCGTATGGAGAAGCTCACAAAGAACTTATATACCGACTATGCACATACCCCAGAAAAAATTACCGGATGTATGAGTGTGGCGCTGGAAATGGTCGAAGATAGCAAGCAGAACGTGGTAGTCATTTACGAACCCCTTACTAATCGACGACAGCACTTTATGAGAAAAGACTACAAAGACTGCTTTAACGGCGCTTCTCAAGTCTACTGGGTACCAAGTTATCTCGCACGTGAAGATCCCTTGCAGGAGATACTTTCGCCTGAAGAACTCATTAAAGACCTCGATAATCCTTCCATTGCACTCCCAATGAAGCGTGACGATGAGCTCAAAAAAGTAATTAAAAAACACCTTGAAGCAGGTGATCTTGTGGTAGCAATGTCCGGTGGCGGTGGCGGTGGCCTAGATGACTGGCTACGCCACACTTTTACTGCTTAGCGGTTATCGCCTGCACCCTTTTGTACACCCCGTTCTTTACGATCGGCGAGTTTTTTAAGATTTTGTTTCATAAGATCGTCTAATGATAGTCCTAGGCTCTGAGCGAAAATAGCAATGTACCAGACAACGTCCCCAAGCTCTTTTCCAAGCTCTTCTCGATCTTCATCTGTAATCTCTCCCTCACGATAAGCAACAATTTTTTTCCACTTCTCGATTACTTCTCCGGCTTCACCGGCAACTCCCATTGCCCAGATAGTTTTATCCATGAGCGGATCGGGGTTAGCAATTGCGGTTTTTTGTGCTTGCACTTGATATTCGTCAAAGGTCATGG
>CAJAXB010000057.1 GCA_903946795.1 uncultured Candidatus Saccharibacteria bacterium
ATCATTGACGGGAACTTTAACTACTTACCATCTGTCGCAAAAGCAGTAACAATTGTTAAGGCAGATCTCTCGGAACTTTCAGTGAGTGCAGCCAGTGTTCTTGCTAAAGTCGCAAGAGACCGTTATATGGAAGAACAGGCATTACAGTATCCTGATTATGGATTCGAACGTCATGTCGGGTATGGAACTAAAGTACACCTAGATGCTTTAAAACATTTTGGTCCATCTGAAATACATCGACTAAGTGTTAAACCTGTTGCTGCACTACGTGCAGTCTCATGAAAAATATTTTTGCAATCCCGCAAGATCACGTTTTTTCCATTCAGACTGCCACTGAATAATTTCGATACCCTGATTGTAAGATCTCTCAAATGCTGGAGACAGAACAGTACTAAAGAATGATTTGTATTCCTTAAGGAAGGCACTATCGCTTGAGCTACGTGCAGCGAAAATAGGCATGCGATAAAACGATAGATCATCACCAATGTTCTTTTCTAACCACTGCCAATTTTCTTTCATCCATGTCCAAGTATCAGCACGGCTAAACCTGTTGCTAAAGCTATATACGAGCCAATACGCAACATCCTGTAGACGTACTGCATCAGTCGTAATAAGCTGTAGTGCTTTATTGTAAAGATCAGGCTGTTCAAAACTACATAACGCTGAACAAAGGTTAAGCCGTTCTTCACTTGAAGTGCTTGCGTTATGCATTTCAAGCAGTTTCTTGAACTCTGCTTTGCCTCCACGACGAGCGGCAGTAACATATACAAGTCCGCGGATATCAGGGCTTATCGTATTATTTTTTGTACTGATGCCCTCGAATAGTTCAATACAATGATTCACTACAGACTCGTGATCGCTTACTGCTGCAAGAGATAGGATTGTCGGGCGAAGTAATGAATCAAAGTAAGTTTCTTTAGTCTTTGGTTCCCAGCCAAGCCTCTGCAATTCTTTATCCACAAGTTTGCGTACGTATGGTTTCATCCCTTCGCGAATACTTTCATCGTTCATGACTGCACGAATACTGCCGAGTAGACCAGCAATAACATCCCACACAGCATTGTTTGATTCTTGATTATAGTTCTTTAAGAAATCCATAACATCTGTTGCAGGCATGCAAGATGCTTTAGAAGCTTCTGTGAAGTCTGCAAGCACAGATAACCTATCAAGCGGATCGAGAGCATTATCAGCAATCTTCTTTGCAATATTTTCTAATATATGACTGTCATAAATTGTTCGATAAAATCCACTACCCCCAACGTTCAGTCTAATATCTTGAGGATTCTTGATTGAGAGTGACGACTCTTTTGTGTTGAGCGCATCGGGAAGATCGTCGCTCTGTGACAGTAGGGGTATTGGCCAAAGCGTGCGGTCAGATACTTTGTCGGATTGATGCATGAAAAAACGACTCTGTCTTATCTTAAGCGTACTGTTTTTCTGAGAAACTTGGACGAGAGGATAACCACTTTGACTTGTCCATGCATCCATAAACGTGGAAACGGGTTTTGAAGATGCTTGTTCAAGCGATTTCCAAAGGTCCTTTGTTTGCGTATTTTTGTAGGAGTGGTCTTTAAGATAATTTTGTAAACCTTTTTGAAAATCTTTTGCACCAAGATAGTGATACAGCATATGTATCACACTTGCACCTTTGCTATAGCTAATAGCATCAAAAATAGTTCTAATCTCATCAGGATGTCGGACAGGTACTTCAATTGGGTGAGTATGCTTCAACGCATCAAGTTTAAGAGCTTGCTGCTGTTCATCAACTGCAAACTGTGTCCACATCTCCCACTCCGGAAAGAGATGATCAACGGCAAGGTATTCGAACCATGTTGCAAAACCTTCGTTAAGCCAAAGGTCGGTCCACCATTCCATAGTCACAAGATTACCAAACCACTGGTGTGTTAATTCATGAGCTACAACCATTGCTACGTATTGTTTAGTAGGGAGACTCGTGTTTTTTGGATCAACTAAGAGAGCTTGTTCGCGGTACGTAATGCAGCCCCAGTTTTCCATAGCTCCACTTGCAAAGTCGGGTAGTGCAATCATGTCACATTTGGCTAATGGATAATCAATATCAAAGTACTCTGAGTAGTAATCAAGACATTTGACGGCGACATCGAGAGCAAATGCGGTATATTCAACATTATCTGGAGTAGCGTATGTACGTACGACAACACCTCGCTTGGTTTTAGATTCAAGGTATTTCATGTCTCCAAACACAAAAGCGAGCAAATAAGTACTCATAATTGGTGTTTGCTCGAAGGTTGTAATTGTATTGCTTCCATCTTTTTTAACGGACAGTACTGGAGTGTTCGATATAACTACTTCATCTTTAGGTGTGGTCAAAGTAAGGTCAAAGGTTGCTTTAGCTGCAGGTTCATCAATACATGGGAATACTTCTCGGGCATGATGACTTTCGAATTGTGTCGCAATGAGTTGTTTATTTTTGCCATCATGTTTGAAAAAGCAAGGATATACACCGTTCATAGCACGGGTTATAGTTCCACTGAATGAGACTGTTATTTCATAATTTCCAGCAATGAGAGCATCGGATGTATGTAGGCGTACTTCGTCAAAAGATTTCTGAAGATTGATACGGTCTACATGTATATCTTTTTGTCCTTTCTTAGTCATATGTACGACTGTTGCGGAATGAATTTTAAGCGCTTTTTGGTGTAGCGTAATACGTCTAGACGGTGGCCCCGTTTTTTTTCCTGTCAGTTTGACTGTTCCAGTAAATGTCATATTTTTTTTATTTGGAACGAGGTCTAGTACATAATGCTCTGGCTTAAACTGATCAAAGAGTCTCTTTACTTTTCCCATAGACCATAATTTTAGCATAGCGAAGCTGCTTCGTGCCGATAAAACAAGTGACGTTGCTTAATTTACAAAAATAACGTATACTTTTATCATACATCCGGCCAGCAGGTCGGATTTTTTCATAAGAATCAAAAAAAGGAGAAAACATAATGGAACTTGATATGAAAGGTCTCGCGCTTGCCGTAAAGACAATCGCAGAAGAAAAAAATCTTCCAACCGAAACAGTACAGGAAATAGTAGAACAAGCATTAGCCGCAGCATACCGTAGAGACTATGGTGATCGAGAACAAGAAGTACGTGTAACTATGAATCTTAATACTGGTGATGTAGATGCGTACATTAGTAAGGAAATCGTAGAAACTGTTGGTGACGAACGTTTTGAAATTAGCCTTACAAAAGCCCAGGCAATACGTAAAAATGCAAAAATTGGTGAAACTGTAGAGATTCATGAAAAAGTAGAAAACTTTGGACGTGTTGCCGCACAGACAGCTAAGCAGGTAATTTTACAAAGGCTACGCGAAGCTGAACGTGAAATCGTTATGGTTGAATACGACGATAAAATTGGAACAATTATTAACGGCCTCGTATCCCGAGTTGAAGGTATGATTGTCCGTGTAGATCTTGGTAAGGCCCAAGGAATTATGCCTAAGAGTGAACAAATAGTTGGTGAACGGTACTACCCAGGACAACGACTTAAGGTTTTTCTGAAAGATGTAGAAAGAAGTTTTCGTGGTCCACAACTAATCGTAAGCCGGGGCAATGCTGCGTTCGTAGAACACTTATTCCGCAACGAAGTCCCTGAGATGGAGGCAGGATCTGTCGAAATAAAAGCTATTGCACGCGAAGCAGGTATTCGTAGTAAAATCGCCGTCTCAAGTAATACTCCAGGAGTAGATCCAGTTGGTACATTTGTTGGCGGGCACGGTACTCGAGTTAACGCAGTTATGAGCGAGATCGGAGAACAGGAGAAAATCGATATCATTGTATGGAGCGATAATCCTAAAGAGTTCATTATAAATGCGATGAGCCCTACAAAAATAAGTAAAGTTGAAGTTCTGGAAGCCGAAAAGAAAGCAATCGTTACTGTTCCTGAGGATCAGCTGAGTATCGCGATAGGTAAGAGTGGACAAAACGTACGTCTTGCAAGCAAGCTTACTGGATATGACATTGACATTACTCCTGAAGAAACACAGAAAGAAGCAGTTGAAGCTGTGCCTGTCGTTACTGAAATGAAACAAAAGCCACGACTTAAGCGCAAGGAACAGCTTGAAAGCAGCCTGCTCGATGCTATTGAAGAGCACGGTGAGTAGTTAAAAAATACGACATTAGCAGTCTTGTAGTGTGAGTGCTAGTTTGGTACTATTGATATAGCATAGTAATGCTATATAAGGATACACATGCAAGATACACCAGATTTTCAAGAATTCTTAAGTCATCTTACTGATAACGCGCTACAGAGCCTAAAACATTCAGATGCTATTGCTCGTAGCTTTGGCAGCGCTTACATTGGTACAGAACACCTATTATTGGGCGTGTTAGCCCAAGAAAATAGCATGGGAGCTAAAATCCTTGAAGATGCGGGAATCACCTTAGATCGCGCTCAGCTTGCTCTTAATTTAAATCCGAAACCCATTACAATTCACATGGGAGCAAAAGGCTTGAGCGAAACAGCAAAGCTTACACTGCGTATGGCATATGATATCGCAAAAGATTTTTCACAGGACTACTGTGGAACTGAGCACATTGTGTATAGCATTCTGAGCCAAAAGAACGCCCGTGCAACACTACTGCTGAAAGATATGAATATCAATCCTGATAATCTTAGTAACGATATCTTGGCCACAATCAACAGCAACCAGGGTGACGGTATGACCGCAACGGGTTCAGCCCGCACAGGAAAAAAGGCTCGTAAAACTGCACTCGACTTTTTTGGTACAGATATGACCGCAAAAGCACGAGAACAGAAACTAGATCCTGTGATTGGGCGTGAACAACAGATACAACGTGTTATAACTATCCTCAACCGACGAACTAAGAATAACCCTGTCTTAATTGGAGAGCCGGGTGTTGGTAAGACGGCAATTGTAGAAGGCCTAGCACAGCGAATCGTAAAAGAAGACGTGCCAGACAGTTTAATTGATAAGCGCATTATTCTATTAGATCTTGCAGGAATGATTGCTGGCACAAAATATCGCGGTGAATTCGAAGAACGCCTCAAAAAAGTTATGGCCGAACTTGAAGATAGTTCAAATACAATTGTCTTCATTGACGAGTTACATCTGATCGTAGGTGCTGGCGCTGCCGAAGGGGCGATGGATGCTGGCAATATTCTAAAACCAGCTCTTGCACGAGGTAAGATCCAAATGATTGGTGCTACAACAACAGCTGAATACACGAAGCACATTGAAAAAGATGCAGCCCTAGAGCGTCGTTTCCAGCCTGTGCAAGTTCCTGAGACTTCAAGTGCTGAAACACTAGCAATCCTAAAAGGACTACGAAAACATTATGAGCAATTTCACGGTGTTTCAATTAGTGACGAAGTGCTTAGTGATACAGTCTATTTTGCCGACCGCTACATTAATGATCGATTTATGCCAGACAAGGCTATCGATCTCATCGATGAAACCGGTGCTCATTTACGCGTAGGACAAGGTAAGACTCCACCTGAGGTAAGAAAATTATCTAATGAATTAAAGCTCATCCAGGTTCGTATAGATGAGGCAGTTGAAGCTGAAGATTATGAAAAAGCCGCACGAGAAAAGACACGTAGCAGCCAGATTCAAGAAGAGCTCAAACAGCTACGTACAACTGGAAAAACAGATAAAAAGATTCCAATGAAATCAGAGGATCTTGCTGAGGTTATTGCCCGCATAACTGGCGTACCTGCACAACGTGTCGTGCGTTCTGAAGCAAAGAATTTATTAAAACTTGAAAAGCTGCTTTCTAAGCACGTTATTGGACAGAAAGAAGCAGTCTCAGCCGTTTCTCAAGCAATTCGACGTAGCCGATCGGGAATTGCAAGTGAAAAGCGACCAACGGGATCATTTATCTTCCTAGGCCCCACGGGTGTAGGTAAAACTGAGCTTGCACGAGTTCTTGCAGAGCGATATTTTGGTAGCACACAAGCTCTTGTAAAAATAGATATGAGTGAGTTTAGTGAGCGACATACTACATCACGACTCGTTGGCGCTCCAGCAGGTTATGTTGGGTATGATGAAGGTGGGCAATTAACTGACAAAATTCGTCGACAACCATATAGCCTCGTTCTCTTTGATGAAATTGAAAAAGCACATCCTGAAGTATTTAATATGCTACTGCAAATTCTTGAAGACGGCGTACTTACAGACGCAAAAGGTCGCAAGATAGACTTTACAAATACTATTATTATCATGACCAGTAACATTGGTGCTGATAAGCTTCAAAAAGAAGCAAGCCTTGGTTTTCAGGTTGATTCACAAAAAGATAAAAAAGATTTAGAATCTCTACACTCTCGCAATAGTGAAAAAGTTCACGAAGAGCTTAAGAAGATGATGCGACCTGAACTTCTCAACCGTATTGATAAGGTTGTCGTCTTCCATGCACTGACCAGAAAAGAAGCCCTTGAAATTCTTGATTTGCAACTTGATGAGCTAAGAAGTCGTCTCATTAAACATGGCCTTGGTCTTGATGTTCATCTACAAGCTAAAAAATATTTACTTGAAAAGGGGTACGATGCTTCTAATGGTGTACGTCCAATGCGAAGACTCCTTCAAGACACTATTGAAGATGCAATTGCTCAAGGAATTCTTGAAGGAACGTATAACACTGGTGATATCATATCCGTTTCAGTTCAGAATAAGAAACTGCACTATTTGGCAAAAAGCGAATAAGTATGAGGCATTTGGCCTGACTATGTATATCAGCGTATACTAGAAGTACATATGGCACTGAGCAGAAAAGCAAAGATATTTCAGATAACCACTTCAGTTATCTTTATAACAATTGCTGCAGTTGCGATTTTTCAGCGCCAAGCAATTCTTGATTGGTGGACTTTACGGAACTATACGCCTGCTAGCGCAGTAGCACAATTGGCTGATCAAAGTACTATGACCGACACGGGTAAAAGGATCTTTTACTTAAATGATCCTAAAATTCAAGATAAGGCTTCTTTTTATAATAGCTGTAAGTTCGGCGAAAATACTATTGTTCTTGGTTGTTATACAAAAAACGATGGGATATTTGTCCTTAAAGTTGACGATCCGAGATTATCTGGCGTTGAGCAGGTTACTGCTGCTCATGAAATGCTTCATGCAGCATATGACCGACTTAGTACTAAGGAAAAAGTTGATATTGATAATCAATTAAACACGTTTTATAACACGCTTCAGGATGCTGAGGTTCGTTCAAAAATTGAATTGTATAGAAAAAATGGAGCTAACATAACAAATGAACTCCATTCTATTCTTGGGACTGAAGTTGAAACACTAACTCCAGCACTTGAAAAATACTATGCTAAGTATTTTGCAAACCGCTCTAAGGTAGTTGCTTACACCAAACAATATGAGAATGAATTTATAAGCCGTAAAAATAAGGTTGCTGATCTTGATTCACAGCTATCAAGCATTGAACAAAAAGTAGTCGCAAATAATGCGGAGCTCAATGCCCAACAGCAAAGTATTAATGCTGAAAGTGACCGACTTGACTCATTATTGCGTTCTGGCAACGTGGAGGCGTACAACGCAGCCGTACCAGCGTATAACCGTCGAATACCCGCATTTAATGCACTCGTGTCTCAAACAGAAGCTCTCGTAGCTAGGTATAAGGAAATTCTAACCGAACGCAATAAAATTGCAGTAGAGGCTCAAGAGCTCAACAAGGCCCTCAATAGCAGCATCCAATCGGCATCTGATCCAATTCAAAATCTTTAGAGTCGCAACCCCCAAAGTGTTACACTAGACTCAATGGGAGCGAGGAAAAACGTACAATACGAATGTAGCAGCTGTGGTGCCGTGACTTCATCTTGGTCCGGTAAGTGTATGAGCTGTGGTGAATGGAATACGCTCAACGAGCAGTTGCTCGTTGAAAATATTGGGCAAGCGATCAAACACGGTCAGACCCTCAGCTCAACACCACTTAATAAAGCCGATAAAATAAAAAATGAGCCGCGTGTAGCGTCGACTATTCCAGAAGTCGATGTTGTACTTGGTGGGGGATTTGTTGCAGGTAGTGTAAATCTCATTGCAGGTCAGCCGGGGATTGGTAAGAGTACTTTACTCTTACAAATTGCCAGCGCTATTGGTGATCAGGTTCCTGTGCTCTATGTTAGTGGAGAAGAGTCGGTTCACCAGGTCGCATCACGTTCTGATCGCTTAAAAACAAAAGGATCCTACCTAGAAATAGCATCAAGTGCAAGTGCTGATGATATTGCAACAACCATAGCATCGAAAAAGTACAAGCTTGTCATTGTTGACTCAATCCAAACTATTTCCGTAGAGGGAGTAAGTTCTGCTGCTGGCTCTGTAAGTCAAATAACAAATAGTACGCATGTTCTTAGTATGGTTGCTAAAAGCACCAACACAGCCCTTATTATTGTTGGACATGTGACTAAAGAAGGATCTATTGCCGGACCTAAAGTACTAGAACATCTTGTTGACGTTGTACTGCAAATAGAAGGTGATCGCTACGGAGGATTTAAGGTACTTCGTGGAGTAAAGAATAGATATGGATCAACGAATGAAGTAGGTATTTTTGAAATGTTGGAATCGGGCATGCAGCCTGTTAAGAATCCGTCCGCTGCACTACTGGCTGAGCGTCAAATTAGTGATGGGTCGATAGTGCTCGCTACTATGGAAGGATCCCGGCCCCTTCTTGTTGAGGTTCAGGCACTCGTAAATAAGTCTAGCTACGGATATCCTAAGCGCGCTGCGAGCGGTATTGACCTTAATCGCGTAAATTTACTTATCGCCATGCTTGAACGTCGTACAAAGCTCAAGCTAGCTGAACATGACATTTACATAAACATTGTCGGTGGTATGAAGGTCAGCGAACCTGCGGCTGACCTTGCAGTTTGCATGGCAATAGCAAGTGCAAGCAAAGGCTTACAGCTAAAGAAAAACGCTGTGGTCTTTGGCGAACTTGGTTTGAGCGGAGAAATTAGACACGTTCCATATGTGGAAAAACGCGTTCAAGAAGCTACAAAGCTTGGTTTTGATGGGGCAATTGGTCCTAAAATAAGAACAGGGGAAAAGCCAGCTCAACTACATGAAGTTACAGACATTCGCGCAGCACTTAACGGCTTCCTCGAATCTTAGAGGGAAACAAAGTTGGATTGTGTTCCGTTGTTTCCCTGAATGTACGCTTTTTTACTGGATCCAGTAAAGGATGGTATTGGGTAGCTTAGTGAACTAATGCTTCCTGAGCAGGTAAGGCTGACGGTTGAACTGCTATAACAAAGCTTATACGGTGAACCACCAGGAATACTATTCCAGGTAAAGTTACCGCCGGAAGCGCTGAGCGTGATTTCTCCACTACTAGAACTATATGCTGCACTTGCTGTGCCTTCGTACAATACGCTGTCAATGACTTGTGCAGTTAAGGTTCCGCTTCCGCTCAGAGCAGAGGCAGGTAATGTAACACTTTGACCGTTTGAGGTAACTTCAAAGGATCGTACGATTTGGCCGTTCACTATGAAGTTAACTACTCCCTTGAATTTATCACTACTGATTGGATATATACCTTGTGATACTGTTGCAGTATATCCATCACCTGTTGGAGTAAGTGAGATGCTTGGAGGTGTGTCACCACACTTATGGACATCGTCTTTTTCGCCGTTGGCATTAGCTCCTGCTAATCCACCAGGAACAAACTTATCTGCAGAAAATTGGTTGGCCGCAGCATTATTAACTGTTTCTTTAGCACGCTCAGGTGTACATTCGGTTGCTAGCTTTCCAGACACCTTATCAATAACTTGAGCTGCGCCACCCGTTTTAGCATTTGCCTTATACCATGATGGGAATAGATCATTTGCTGGACTTGGTTCAACGCTTCCTAACCCAACCTTGCTCCGGATTACATACGCAGGCAATGTTTGTACGCCACTTGGCTTTTGTCGCTCAACCGCAGGAATATCTGAGTGAGCAGCGTTCATCCATCCTTGCCAAATAGGTTGAGTCATATTTTCCATTGTGCCGCTCATCACTCTCTGTCGCGTATGGTAACCGACCCATACTCCAGCTGAATATTTTGTTGAGAAGCCCATCATCCAACCGTCTTTATTATCGTTGGTTGTTCCGGTCTTCATTGCAAACTTCCAATTCTTAAAGCGATGCGGTTTACGTCCGGCAGGGAAATAGCTCGCGTTAGGGTCACTCATCATGTCTGCAACAATGTATGCTGATTCAGGGCGAACAGCTTGTGTACCCTTAGAAGGCTTCCATTCTTCAAGGACTTTTCCGCCTGAATTTTTGATTTGCAGAATGTAAGTTTGTGGAATGACATTTCCGTTTCTAGATAAACTACCGTAGGCGTGCACATGTTCGTCAAGATGTAGGAAAGCACCATCGCCAATTGCAGAAGATGCAAAGCATGGACCTTCCTTTGTGTTTTGTTCATCCTCGTAACACTTATATCCACTAGTAAGTCCAAGTTTTTCAGCAGTCTGAATTGTTTTATCAATACCTACTGTGAGCATTGCTTTGATTGCTGGAACGTTTCGAGAACCACCAAGTGCGTATCGAAGTGTTACAGGTCCAGGGTATCTAAAGTCATAATCCCAAAGACAGTTTGCTTTTTTATCAGTTTTTGGATTGTTTTTATTGGTACATGGGTAGCCTTCAAGAGGTCCTTGCGTATCATAAAGAACCGTACCTGCACCCACATTTGTACTATTTTCAATTAGCGCTAAATAGTCATATGGCTTAAAGCTTGACCCTGGCGGCAATGGTCGATTAGCGTAGTTAAACTGTCCAAACTCAGGGTTATTAAAGTCAACACCACCAACCAATGCAACCATTTGACCATTAGTAACGTCTTCGGCTGCAAATGCAGCAACATCACCTCCTTGACGCTTAATTTGTGGTAGACCTTTCGCGACTTGCTGTTCAGCGATCTCTTGCAGTTTAAGGTCTAGAGTTGTAATTACAGACCACCCGCCAATTTTTGAGGTTTCACGGGATGTTTCAAGCTGCTTTTTGGCGGCTAATACAAACCACGGAGCTTTAATGCCGGCATACTTTGGCTGTGGCTCTTTAACCTTAGCTAACGTGTCAAC
>CAJAXB010000058.1 GCA_903946795.1 uncultured Candidatus Saccharibacteria bacterium
CAGGGTCATCAACAGCTCCACGCAACTCTTCAGTTAGTGCTATAGCTTGCTGTTCAGCTGTATTACGAGCTCCCTGCAAGGCTTCTTCTGCTTGCTGACGGCTGGCAACATAAGATTCGTCTGATTCAATTGCGGACATTTCGCTCGCAACTAAATATTCAAGTAAAGTCTTTCCTTCAGTAGTCTCTGTAACTGCGGCCCCAGCCTCTTTTATGGCATCACCCCACTCTTTTCCGCGTTTTTTTCCTTCCTCTACGCTCACACCGAGACTAGCAGCAACATATTGCTCTATTTCTGCACGAGCAGCCTTGCTAGCTTTTGTTTGTGCGTCAGATGCAATTTGGTCGACATGATCCTGTTCTTGTTGTGTCTGAACTGCAACAAAACCTTCTCTAAACTGTTCAGTGTCAATAAGGGCAATAGTACTTTCAACAGTAGTAGGGATTTCTTGAGATTCTGTTGTTTCATGGCTACTCATATATAAGAAATATACTACGCTCGAAATAAAAGATAAACATTTTTTCATCAACCTCAGTCAGCAATAAGAAGTTGATGCAGCTGCTTGCTAGAGAGTATGTTTTTTAGCTTCAATGATAAATAATCTAAAACCCTCTAATTCATAAGGTGTGACTGGTTGTAGATTGAAGCCCATATCTTCATCTAACCTCATATTATCAATGTATTCGTCACTACTCTTAAGCCCGCTACTGGATGCTTGCAGTAATGATTCAGTATTCGTAATACGATTCAAGTTACGTAAGGCATACGCATCACCATTATCAAAACGCCTTATAATTCCATCGGTACCTTGTCTGTAAAACCAATTTTCACGCCCATAACCATCCTCAATCCGTTGTATAGCTATTTCCCTTGTAATTTTTTCACTATCTCTAAGTGGAAAATCTATATCCACCTCATCTGATACATTACTACTGTCATCTTTCAGGCTTAGTACATATCGTTCTCCGTCAACTTCCAGGCTCATAGATAGTCTTGCGGTTGGTCTTTTTGCTCCGTTATATACTCGAACCTTTTCTAGGTCATAAAGTATTACATCATCAAACACATCATTAAAAAGCTGTTTGCTTTTAGTAGTTTGTTCGTCCGTTAGTTGGTTATGATCATGTCGATAAAATGAAGGATATCGAGCGGTAATCACAACTTCTTGGACAGGGTTCATGTCTGTGAGTTCTCTACCAGTAAAGGCCTGCCATTTACCCATATGGAATGCAGTATTTGCATTCATGGAAGCTTGATCGTCGTCGGGAGTGTGCTCATAGGATGGTCTTTTCATAAGCATTATTCTTCCACAACTTTATTCAATAGGTCAATGAAGCCATTAAACTCTAACCGAGTATCAACACGTCTCGAAGCTCTAGAACGAAAACAAAAAATAGGCGGTATTATGCTTAAAAATCAAGAATAGTATTCACCTTTTCTCTATTTACTTTTTAAGTTAAATATTGTAAAATATACTTATGAATAAGTTTGAGAACTACGGCGACGGGATTAATGGCCGCGTAGGTGGCCCTCTATTCGATGCCCGTGCTCTC
>CAJAXB010000059.1 GCA_903946795.1 uncultured Candidatus Saccharibacteria bacterium
AGACTATTTGTAAAAAAATGGAACTTACTGCTAGTGATGCTGATTCAAGACTGAATAATTGCCAAACTAACTAAGACTGCAATCACGTTTTTCTGTGATACTTTTCATGAATCGCTTTTAGGTGTGGGTCTGTAACGTGTGTATATATCTGGGTGGTTGCAATATTGCTGTGTCCCAACATGGCTTGCACGCTTCTAAGATCAGCTCCATTCATCAGCAGATCCGTAGCAAACGAATGGCGCAAGGTATGCGGTGAAACCTTTTTTGTAATACCTGCCAATAGTGCAGTACGTGCAACCATGCGCTGTACGCTTCTTGCGCTAAGGCGATGGAAGTTACCTGATGTATCTACTTTTTTTTGACCACTATAGCGAACAAATAACGGTTTTACGTTATCTGAGCGCATAAGTAAGTATTGTTCAATGTATTCTGCAGCCTGAGGACTTATAAAGATGGGTCTATCTTTTTGTCCTTTACCGCGAACCATAAATTCTCTACGCCTTATGTTTATATGATCAGTGTTCAGTGCCACTAGCTCAGAGACGCGAAGACCGCTGCTAAAGAGTAATTCAAGGATGGCACGATCACGAGCACCTATTTTTGTTGATGGGTCACATACGTCGAACATACGTTGCATCTCTTCAGGAGTTAAAAAAGTGACTTGTTTGCGAGTTGTGCGCGCTAGCTCTATTTTATCCGCCGATAGTGCGGGTATTTCTCGTTTAGCGCAGAACTTTAAAAAGCTTCTTAGAGCTATGAGATGATAGTTTTGAGTGGTCTTTTGAAGTTCATCTGATGTATTAGTACCAAGTCTATTGAGCCACAATCGCCATTTACGTATAAGTTCTGCATCAATCTCTTGAATTTGGATATCGCCAGCATAATCAAGAAGTCGTGTTAAATAATGGTCGTAGTTTCGAATTGTTTTTTGCGATCTATTCTGTTCAACTTCCAGGTACTCAAGAAAGTCAGTTTTTGCTTTACGTAGTAGCATAAGTTCTATACTACACTAAAAGTTATGCGCCCCTATAATCTCTTGCTTCAATCTGTTAAAATAGAACATATATAAGCAAGGATAATTATGGAAAAAACACTTATCATTTTAAAGCCAGATGCACTTCAGAGGACACTCGTAGGAGAGATTATACAAAGACTCGAGCGTAAGGGCCTCAAGTTAATCGGTATGAAAATGTCTCGTCTTGACGACGCGGTACTGCGTGCGCATTATGCTCATATTGTCGATAAACCATTTTACAAGGATATCGAAACGTTTATGCAATCCGCACCAGTTGTTATACTCGCTGTAGAGGGCTTTGAGTGTGTCGATGCCGTTCGATTAATCGTTGGTCCAACAAACCCTCGTCTTGCGGACGCAGGTACGATTCGTGGAGATCTTGCTATAGGTAATGGTAGAAACCTTATTCATGCATCTGACTCTAAAGAAAACGGAGAGATTGAAGTGAGTCGATTCTTTGCCAAAGACGAGCTTTATAGTTACGAGCGTACGGATACCCCTGACGTATATTCCCCCGCAGAAAGAAAATAGATACCCATTTGAGTATCTATGAATTATATATAACTTGTGGTGATCCGGGAGGGATTCGAACCCCCGACGCCCGCCTTAGGACGGCGGCGCTCTATCCAGCTGAGCTACCGGACCATATACTTCCACTAGTGTAGTATACCTTGAGTCTCTGGACGTTCAAGCATAAAAGCTATAACCTATAAGTATGTCGAAAAAAGAACAAATGCCAAAAAAACACTTTGATGATCAATTTGAAGATGAAGATGTTCTATTTGTATTTCGTAAGCATCCACTAATTATGCGAAAGGGTGTCATTATAGGTATGTGTTTTATGCTCATTGGTCCTGTGTATACGCTCATTTTAACCTATGCTCGTCCTGATAGTAGTCCATCTATGACGTTTTTCTTTATGAGTTTACTTGTGAGTATGGCATGCGGCATGCTGGTTGTGTTTCCGTACTGGATTAGTTGGTATTACAGTCTTTTTATAGTAACTAACCAGCGCCTTATTCAAATTACGCAAAAAGGTCTCTTCCATCGGAGTGTAGTTGATCTTGGCTTGCAACAAATTCAGATGGTTAACTATCAGATAGCCGGCTTGCAACAAACTCTGCTTGGATTTGGTACAATAATGATGCAGACATACGTTGGAGATCTCGTAATTCACGATATCCATAAGCCTGCAAAGATACAGAAGAAACTGCTCAATATTTTACGACAAGAGGGAATAGATGTTCAGGAATCAACACTAGAAGAGGAACCAGAAGTAGCATGATAAAAAAAATGAAAAATCGAGTTACCAAACGAAAGGTAGAAGAGACATCTGCACAGGACAACGTACCTCGAATTACTAATGAAACTGTTGCTGAGCACCGTGAAGAAGTACTTTCAAGTGCCCGAAAGTACATATATCCTTTACAGCACTCGAAGCACAAGATTGTGCTCATAACGACGAGTCTACTGATAGCTGCTATTGTCGGTTTTTTTACGTTTACGATGATCTCACTGTATAGGGTAAAATCGTATTCATCATTTCTTTATGGTGTCACGAAAGTTATTCCGTTTCCAGTAGCTAAAGCAGGGAATAACTATGTTGCCTATGAAAACTACCTATTCGAACTCAAACATTATATCCACTATTATGAAAACCAACAAAAACTAGATTTTAGCACTGACTCGGGCAAGCAACAGTTGGCTGAATTCAAAAAACGAGCGTTAGCAAAAGTTGTTGACGATGCCTACATCAAGCAACTCGCTAAAGAAAAAAAAGTAAGTGTTTCCGACAAGGAAGTTGATAACGAAATACAAATAGTACGTTCACAGAATAGGCTAGGCGGCAGTACAAAAGTCTTTGAAGACGTATTAAAAGAATACTGGGGCTGGTCAATAAACGACTTTAGAAGAAGCCTAAAACAGCAATTGCTTGCACAAAAGTTATTACCCGAATTGGATCCTGAGACTGTGGCTCGTGCAAACCAGGCAAAAGCAGAACTTAACGGAGGCGCTGATTTTGCTGCTGTAGCTAAAAAATATTCTGATGACGCAGCATCAAAAGATAATGGTGGAGAATTCGGCTTTCCAATAGACCAGTCAAATCGCGATATTGACGCAGAAGTGACTAGTGAGCTTTATAAATTAAAACCTGGTCAGATATCAGGTGTCATTAATAGCGGCTACGCACTTGAAATAGTTAAAAATATAGAACCGCAGGGGGATAAAATCCGCGGAGCACATATAGTTTTTAACTTTAAGAATATCAATACGTATTTGAATGATCTTAAAGATCAAAAGAAAGCAACGCTCTACATAAAGCTTTAAACGAACACATTTATTGTTCGTTTTTTTGGCTACTTTAATCTGTTAATCTTCAAGTGTTGATAATATATCAATTTCAATTGATCTTAGAAGAACAGTATTTTCTGGGCTCGCAAACCATACATCTGGCTCGATACTCATACGATGTAACGTCTTTTGTATTCCTATGAGCAGATCTTTCGCAGACTTTAATCCATAGTTTTTTATATATTCTTTTTCATCTTTTGCCATTGCGAGAATGAAATCTGTTAATCGTACGAGCCTAGTGTTCATTTGCTCTCCGTCTAGGTACACATATTTTTCATACTGCAGCTTTTTTTCTGATCCTACACGGATATATTGCTTTAAAAGATCTTTACCCCAGTAATGTACAAAATTTTCTAGTTCTTCGTATGATTGCTGATGTTGTTCTGCTTTTACGTATGTTTGGTAATGACTATTAACGTAAACCGGTCTATCTTGTTGTAGTATTTCATCAAATATTTCAGGCTTATCCAAGTCGAGCCTTTTTATTTCATCATTTATGTAATCAAAAGTCTTAAGTGCTATCTCGCCACTTAACATTAGGGGCTCTACGATTGCTGAGTCTGTTGTTGTAGGGAAGGGTGCAAAACCGTGACTGATTTGATTCTCAAGATCCTTTAGTAGGTCTACGACTAAATCCAGGTGTTTAGTATCAGACTGTATAATTTCCTTTGATTGCAGTGAAAGAAAATATCGAAAAGACTCGGCATCGTCTATGCATGGTGTCAATTTTTGTGCACCAACAGGGGTGCCTGTACTACTTTTTAACTGCGATCCATTCTGTAGTGAAACTCCAATGCATTGCAAAGTGTTTGCTTGCATAATATGGGTCAGTTCTTTGTACATTGCATCTTCAGTATTAGCTTGTTCGAGTGAAGCTTCAAATGTTGTTGCAGACTCTTCAAAAGCTTCTTCCGACTCTATGGTTGCCTTCAATAAATTCAATATGCCAGTAGATATACCCGTATGTTTTTTATTATATTGAAGAACTTCTTGATATGCAGTAGTGACATCATCTAGACATGGGATTTTTTCTGGTTGAGATTCGTGAATTGAAGCCATAGGACTATTGCTGTTTACGGGTAAATTTCTTTCGCGTATTCGCAAAGTAGAGGGCACTAAGACTAATAAGACCTGCGCTTGCGATAAGGTCCTCGGTTTGACTAAATTGTTCACCAACTTTGTAGGCTATCGCAGCTGTCAAGCCAGTTACGGCTAATGCCCCTAATTTTCTGCGTCGAGATAAAGCAGGGTTTTCAACGGCCGATTCTGGGGATACGCCTATACCTATAAGGCCATTTTCAACGTAAATTTCTTTGACGGAACGTGCAGCATAGCTCATTTGTGTAGCCGCTGCAGCAGCAAAACTCACACCCAATGCTTTTGCATCCAGAGGCATGAAAGCAAGTTCACCAATAATTTTGTGAACTGGGTCACTCAGATTAATTGAATCTTTTGTGACACCTTGTAGTTCCGTTTGAATGGTCTCCACAACACTGCCTAATGCTAAGGCGCCAGGGATGAGAGCACGGGCATCGAATAGAGGGCCACCTACGCGGCCATTAATCCCGTCGCCGTAGTTCTCAAACTTATTCATAAGTATATTTTACAATATTTAACTAAAAAAGTAAATAGAGAAAAGGTGAATACTATTCTTGATTTTTAAGCATAATACCGCCTATTTTTTGTTTTCGTTCTAGAGCTTCGAGACGTGTTGATACTCGATTAGAGTTTAATGGCGTCATTGACCTGTTGAATAAAGATGTGGAAGAATAATGCCAATGACTAGACCATTTTATGAGCATACTCCCGAGGACGATCAAGCTTCCATGAATGCAAATACCGCATTCCATATGGGTAAATGGCAGGCCTTTATTGGCAAAGAACCGATGGAAACGAACCCTGTCCAAGAAGTTGTGATAGCAGCTCGATATCCTTCTTTTTATCGACATGAGCATAACCAACTAACGGACGAACAAACTACTAAAAGCAAACAGCTTTTTAATGATGTGTTTGATGATTTAATACTTTATGACCTAGAAAAGGTTCGAGTATATAACGGAGCAAAAAGACCAACCGCAAGACTATCTATGAGCCTGGAAGTTGACGGAGAACGATATGTACTAAGCCTGAAAGATGACAGCACTAATGTATCAGATGAAGTGAATATAGATTTTCCACGTAGAGATAGTGAAAAAAACACAAGGGAAATATCTATACAACGAGTTGAGGATGGTTATGGGCGCGAAAATTGGTTCTACAGACAAGGTACTGATGGAATTATAAGGCGATTTGACAAAGGTGATGCATACGCTTTACGTACGCTGAGTCGTATTACAAATACGGAATCATTACTGCAAGCATCCAGTAGTGGGCTTAAGAGTAGTGACGAATATATTGAAAATATGAGGTTAAATGAAGATATGGGCTTTAATCTACAACCAGTCTCACCTAATGAATTAGAGGGTTTTAGGTTATTTATCATTGAAGCTAAAAAACATACTCTTTAGCAAGTTACTGCATAGACTTCTTATTATTAACTGAGGTTAATGAAAATATGTTTATTTTTTATTTCCAGAGTAGTATATTTCATGTGTATGAGTAGTCATGAAATAACTGAATCTCAAGAAATACCCCCAACCGTTGAAAGTACCGTTGCCCTTATAGACTCTGATCAATTTAGAGAGGGTTTTGTTGCAGTTCAGACACAACAAGAACAGGATCAGGTCGACCAAATTGCATCTGACGCACAAACAAAAGCTAGCAAGGCTGCTCGTGCTGAAATAGAGCAATATGTTGCCGCTAGTCTCGGTGTGAGCGTAGAGGAAGGAAAACAACGCGGAAAAGAGTGGGGTGATGCCATAAAAGAGGCTGGGGCAGCAGTTACCGAGACTACTGAAGGAAAGACTTTACTTGAATATTTAGTTGCGAGCCAAATGTCCGCAATTGAATCAGACGAATCTTATGTTGCCAGCCGTCAGCAAGCAGAAGAAGCCTTGCAGGGAGCTCGTAATACAGCTGAACAGCAAGCTATAGCACTAACTGAAGAGTTGCGTGGAGCTGTTGATGACCCTG
>CAJAXB010000060.1 GCA_903946795.1 uncultured Candidatus Saccharibacteria bacterium
CATTACTGATGGTCTTGATGGACTAGCCGGCGGACTAGTGACAAGCGCATATGCAGTATACGCAATCATTGCTTTTCTGGAAGGTCGATACGGTGTCTCAGCGTTCTGTTTAACTATAGTTGGAACGCTATTGTCGTATACGTGGTTTAATATATTCCCAGCTCGTTTCTTTATGGGTGACGTTGGATCTTTTGCACTTGGTACAGGACTTGGTGTCGTGGCGATGATTACGGACACGGTAGTGCTCCTACCAATCATTGGTATCGTGTTTGTCGCTGAAGCTGGATCAGTCATATTGCAAGTCATCAGTAAGAAACTTCGTAATGGCAAAAAATTGTTTAAAATATCTCCAATCCATCATCACTTTGAAGCGAGTGGTTGGCCTGAAGTTAAGGTCACAATGCGATTCTGGATTATCGGGCAAGTTGCTGGTGTCGTTGGCCTCATGTTATTTATTATCGGAAAGTATCTTTAATGCAACCAGGTGGACGTCGCAGGGAAATAGGGGCGCAGGTTGCGCGTAAGCATAAACCCGACTATATTTTGCTATTACTGAGTGCCGTACTACTCGCACTAGGATTAATTGTGCTCTATGCAATTAGTCCAGGGCTAAGCGCTCAGAAAAATGTTGGTGAGAACTACTATGTTATTAAACAACTGACAGCTATAGGTTTAGGAATTGGAGCGTTTATATTCACGGCGAATACACCCACAAATATGTGGCGTAAATTTGAGCGCCCTTTAGTCATCACAGCACTTGTTGTGGCTTTAGCTGTACGTGTTGTAGGAGAGCAAATCAATGGTGCCTATCGATGGATTCAAATAGGAGGCATGTCCTTCCAGGCTGCAGAGCTTATTAAGTTCGCGCTTCTTATTTGGCTTGCAGGATTTTTAACAGATAGAATTGTCAATCACGAGATCCAAGATTTCTCAAAAATCAGTAAACCACTTTTTACTGTACTTGGTCTGATTGCAGTAATTGTTGCATTTATACAAAGTGACCTCGGCTCGAGCGGTGTGATGGTTGCAATGATTGCTGCTATGGTCTTCGTAGCCGGCGTACCTATGAAGCGACTACTGCAAGTAGGAGCTATTATTGTTGTGGCCGTAGCACTATTGATATCGACAAGTGGCTATCGTCGTGGTCGTCTTGCAACCTTTTTAAACCCATCTGCTGATTGTCAGTCTACTGGTTACCAAGCGTGCCAGGCTCTGATTGCAGTTGGATCTGGTGGAATCGCAGGGCTTGGTCTTGGTAAGGGTGTGCAAGCATTCGGTTATCTTCCTGAATCTCAAAACGACTCCATATTTGCCATATATGCCGAAAAGTTTGGATTTCTTGGTGTTTGTGTTTTGCTAGGATTATTCCTTGCATTCTTTGCACGACTCAAAAAGATTATTGAACACACGCCAGATATATATAGTCGTTTGCTCGTAGTTGGTGTTCTCGCGTGGCTGAGTACGCAAACACTGATAAATATTGGGGCTATGACTGGCATGTTGCCACTCAAGGGTATTACGCTGCCATTTATCAGTTATGGAGGCACAAGCCTTGTATTTATTACTGCAGCAATTGGTATCGTCTTCCAGATTTCAAGGTATACTAGCTATAGCATTGTTAACTCACAAAGCGTAGAAGGACAGCGTCATGAAGGTACTATTGACAGGCGGCGGCTCAGGGGGACATATAACTCCAGTGCTCGCGGTCGCATCTGAGATTAAGCAAGAGAACCCAAAGGTACACCTTATCTATGCTATTGGTAAGAATGACTCATTAATTCATTTGCCAGAGAATGACTCTTCTATCGATAAAGTATTCTCAATTCGAAGCGGCAAGTTTCGTCGCTACCACGGGGAAGGCATTAAACAGCTATTTGATATCCCGACAATATTAAAAAACATTCGAGACTTCTTCTATGTGTGCATTGGTTTTGTACAGGCTATTCGAGTTCTTAAAAAAGAACGGCCTGACGTAATCTTCATTAAGGGTGGTTACGTAGGTGTGCCCGTCGGACTTGCAGCTGCAGTGTGTAGTATTCCTTACATCACTCACGACTCTGATGCAGTACCTGGTCTTGCGAACCGAATCATAAGTAAGTGGGCACAAAAACACACTGTTGCTATGCCAGTAGAAAATTATTCTTATGATACTGAGAAAATGATTCAAGTTGGTGTCCCTATAAGTGATGCCTATCGTCCAGTCTCTCTGAGCAAACGCCAGTACTATCTCAAAGAGCTTGGTCTGCCTAAAGACGCGCAAGTAGTCTTGGTTACCGGCGGTGGACTTGGCGCCCAGCGTCTTAATACGGCGATTACAAAAATTGCTAAAAAATTGCTTGGCCGTTTTACGGACGTACATATCCTGCATCTTACCGGCGCAAGTAATGAGGCGGATGTGCGAAAACAATATGATGCCATGCCTACGTTTGCAGAACGAATACACGTACAACCATTTGTCGATACGATGTATATGTATACTGGTGTTGCAGATGTAGTCGTCGCTCGCGCTGGCGCCAATAGTCTTGCTGAGCTTGCAGCTCAGCAAAAGGCCTGCATAATCGTACCAAACCCTCAGCTTACCGGTGGGCACCAAATGAAGAATGCTGAAGTTTTAGAGCTTGCAGGTGCGGTTAAAGTGGTATCAGATACCCAAATTGTAAAAAATCCTGAGCTTCTCCTGCATGATATAGAGTTGCTATTAAAAAATGAAGATACTCGAACGAAGCTTGCTGAAGCATTTCATAAGACAGCAGATATTTCTGCGGCAGAAAAGCTAGCCCGTATACTTCAAGATACTGCTAAGGAAGCAAAAGCGTAGTGTTAGGAAGACGAAAGAAAACGGTCGAGGGCAATCGTTCAAGACGCACTACAGCTGCTCCGCCAACATCTAATGCCAACTTCTTTTCATACCATGCAAGTCGAGCAGGCGATGCAAATGCGCCACGGAGCAGGGAAGAAGCACCCGTACGACGGGGTTCCTATGCATTTCAATGGAAACACATACCAACAATTTTGGCGGGTATAGCAATACTTGTCAGTATTCTCTATACAATGACACTCGGAAACCGGGTCACGATTAAGACACTTGGCCAAAAGACACCATTACTTCGTGACCAAAAAGTATATCAAGAAGAGGCAGATAGAATATTCAATAATTCTATATTGAGCAAAACAAAGCTGACTATTAATACTCAAAAATTTGAAGAAGAGATGAAGCAACAATTTCCTGAACTAGGAGTTGTGTCAATGACAGTACCCATCATGGGAAGATCTCCATTAGTCGAACTTATATCTGAAAAACCAGCCCTTTTGATCACGAGTCAAGATGGAATATTTGTTCTCAACCAAAATGGTAAGGCAATTGCACGGCTTAAGGATGTCCCAGGAGTCGCAAGCCTTAATCTAGCAACTGTCAACGATGAGACGAATATTCCAATAAAAGTAGGGAAGGGAGTATTATCCTCTCAGGATGTGACATTTATAACTTCACTCGTCTACCAGTTCAGTGCAAAGGGCATCACAGTCTCTAATATTAAACTGCCTCCAGAAGCAGCAGAACTGCGCGTAGAGATTGTTGGCCAAAAGTATTTCATTAAGTTTAATCTTCTCAATGACCCTCGTATATCAGCAGGGCAGTTCATCGCTGCATATAACAAGATTCGGGCAGAGAAGGGGACAGTGAACGAATACATCGATGCCCGTGTAGAAGAAAAGATTTTCTACAAATAGTTCGACACGTGCACAGAAGCATATAACATAGAGCCCGCACTAAACCCGGAGCGTTTACACACTGAATTCAGGTCTTCTCCTCCCCCTCTTTTTTACACATTGAATGTTCGTATTTTGTTCAATGCGTGTTTTAATAACAAAACAAAAAAACATATAAAAAAGAATAAAGTAGGGTAGAAGTCAAATAAAAGGGGGTAGATGTATCCATAGAGAAAAACATATAAAAGGCTATATAAAATAACAAAAGTCAAATATTGCAAATAACGTTGTGGAAAACTTTTTGCGACGTATAGACCAATAACTGTGGATATCCATAGTACCTAAATGGGGGCATCCATATAGTAGTGTATGTGTGTTTTGTAATGTATGGTTTTAACAAATATAGCGCTATATGCGTAAGCAGTACCCTGCAGTAGAGGTATGTGTAGGTCTGTATTTATACTATATGTGAGTCGTAAAATATACATTGTGCGACGTCGTGTATGTATGTCTTTGTGTGCGCTCTTCCGATTTGATCCCTCAATTTCCTCTGTTTATATTTTTGATTTTTTTTGTTCTACCCTACATACTTGGCTGTTCTTTTCAATTTGCTATCAATGGACACTATATTGCCTATATTTAGATCTTATATTGTGTTCGCAAAATGTTCAGTATTTTTTTAACCTTGTAATCGTGGCTCAATGTCGATAAGGGTCCAGAGTCCTGTCATATTGTCCTGTACGAATTGTGTAGACCTTACGTCTGCAAGTCGTCCCGCAGCGCGTTTATAATGCTTCATTCCCTGCCATATGAAATAAGGACGTATTTTAGGTACTCGAGCCTCATCGTGAGGTATAACATCGACCTCAGCAGCAAGTATATAACCTTCTGGAATAGAAGAATGCTGCCCATGGTCTCTGTAGTATCTTTCCAGTGTTTTATCAGCTGGATACAAGCCGAAGCGATGTGGTACTACCACTGAGAGTGTATGATAGGCAAGCCTACTAAACTCTATTTCGGCCATCCTGATTCTTGTCGTTAAACTTTGTTGATTAGGACCTGAGGTAAAGACGGGCCTCACAAAGGTTGCTTCACCGTTTTGAACCGCCCGGTTATATTGAATTTCGGCACTCATGGCAAGGGGCCTTTCTTGTGCTTCGAAGATTGGAAGACCCTGTTCTAATTCTGCCATTCCCTTGTAATGCCCCTATTTATGCTTCGTTGAGTGTATACGTTGCTTTAGCAACTCGTTTGAATTGGCTTTTGCCCTGTAGATTCAGGAGAATAGTCGTTTCTTTGACATGTCGACTTTCTAGTACGCGCTTTACGATTTCGTCGCGGTGTAGTGGTTCGCCGGCTTTTTTAAGTACATCGCTAATGATATCTGCAACAGTTCCCTTAGAGTAGCCCCACTCTTTCAGAGCATATATACCACGTCCAATGAGTACGAAACGACTGTCCTTGATGAGTTCGTTATGAATCGCCTGTGTCGTAACATTCTTGCGTTTGAATTCAGAAGCCTTGATTGATTTCGCAATATCATTAAAGTGCATTGGCTTGCCGTCTACACTTAAAATAACGTAGATCTTATCACGAATGTTCTTAGGGTTAACGAGAGGCCACTTGATTAGTCCCCAAAGGCCATTGAGCGTTGCGAGGTGCTTGCTTGTGCTTGCAAGTGCTGCTGCATTCTTTGCATTCTTGATCGCTGCCTCGGTAGCAATCGCGTCAATCTTCGCTGGCTTACCAAGCTTTTTGATAGAGCCAATAATCTTTTCAACGTTTGTCTTTACCTGTTCTGCATCATTAGTTGCCTGTACGCTCACAGCGTGGTGGAAGTGGTCGTTGTCTTCAATAACATGCAGCTCAGGACTTAAATGGGCCATAAAAGCAATGCGTGATTGTGTCAGTTTGTCGTTCTCGCCAGAATAGAGGTTAGAAAGGGCTTTAACACGAGCAACGTCGCCTACGCTGTTGAGATGGGTAATAAGGCTTTGTTCAAAATTTTTAATATGAGGTAGGTCAGATTCGGCTGCGGCCTTCAATTTGATAACAACTGATTTCTCAAGCTGACGAACACGTTCTCGAGTAATGCCAAGTAGTTCACCGATCTGTTCTAGGGTTTCTTTGCGGTCAAAAAGACCAAAACGTCGTTCGACAATTTCTCGCTCTCGCTCTCGCTCAATAGTCGCGATAACGTCTTGAACCATTTGTTCGATTGTTGCTTGGGTGGTTTGTGCTGTTTCTGCCATAAAAGGTGTTTCCCTAACCTGTTAGAATTAATAACAAATTTCTATACAATTATATAACTATACTGGGTATAAGTCAAATATGTATTCTTGTAACCATATTCTATCAGCTAGTAGCATTAATTGCATAAAGGTTATGTGTATATACTACTGCAATATCGACTTGGAATAGAGACAAATATGTGGAAAAACACATAAAAAAATACAATACTAAGTTTGTTTAAGCGGCTTTTTTTGTGCGTCTTGGAAATCGCTTCTTTTCTGGTGCTTCCTCGAGCATTTTTATAGCCTGCTCATGAGTAATCTTCTTGGGGTCAGTATCCTTAGGAATTTTAGCGTTCTTTTTTCCATTAGTGATGTACGGCCCGTACTGACCATTCAGTACTTTCACTCCATCGCCAAAGTCATTAATATTTTTTTCGGCTTCCTTTTTCAATTTTTCAGCGTATAGGTCTAATGCTTCTTTAAGCGTGATTTTCATTGGGTCTAGAGGCTTTATTGATACAAATAACTTACCAACCTGGATATATGGCCCGAAACGCCCTATATTAGCTTTAATTGGCTCTCCGTCCTTCGTTTCACCTACTAAGCGTGGCAATTTGAACATTTCAAGTGCCTGCTCAAGTGTTACCGTTTCAATCTTCGTTCCTGTTGGTAATGGCGCAAACGTTGGCTTTGGATCGTCAGATTGTTCTCCGCGCTGAAGCATAGGGCCATATCGGCCAAATCGTGCAAAAATGGGCACCTTACCTTTCGGATCATCTCCAAGGTGTCTTGTTTGAGTAGCCTCAGCGCGCGTTATATCTGCACTGGCCTCTACGAGCTTATGGAATGGTTTGTAAAATTTTTCTAATACTTCTACGCGGTCTTTTTTATGCTCTGCTATTTCATCAAGCTCCTGCTCTACTGACTTCGTAAAGTCATAATCCATAACGTCACTAAAGTGTTTGACGAGGAAATCTGTTACTACCTTGCCTGTATCGGTTGGCGACAGCTTGTTTGAATCCTTGCCGTAGGCAACGGTTTCTTCTGTTTGCGTCACCTTACCTTTGGTCAGAGTAATTCTTTGAATTGGCTTTTCGATTCCTTCTATATCTGCACGTTCTACATATCCTCGAGTTTGAATGGTACTAATTGTGCTTGCGTATGTACTCGGCCGACCAATTCCCATTTCCTCTAATTTGCGTACAAGAGATGCTTCAGTGTAGCGTGCTGGTCCACGACTCAGTGTTTCAAGACCGTCTGCACTGACTAATGTAAGACTATCTCCTGCTTCAAGAGGTGGAAGGAGCGAATCATCACCCTTTCGCCCGTACACTTTAAGAAATCCATCAAATACGACGACTTCACCTTTAGCTTCCAACGTTTCTTTTGACTTAGATGCGGTAATGCTGACTACTGTTTTTTCAAGTTTTGCAGGTTGCATTTGAGAAGCAAGCGTGCGTCGCCATATCAGGTTATATAGTTTCTTTTGCTGCGCATCCGCACCGGCTTCCTCGACCGTCACATTTGTCGGACGAATTGCTTCGTGAGCTTCCTGGGCGCCGGCACTTTTGGATGTGAATGCTCGAAATTGGTAATATTCTTCACCAAACTTTTTAGTAATATAATCACCCATTGCATCTGTCGCTACCTTTGACAGGTTTACAGAGTCTGTACGCATATAGGTAATGAGTCCTGCTTCATACAGTCTTTGTGCAAGCTGCATAGTTGTACGCGGGCTGAATCCAATCTTATTACTTGCTTCTTGCTGTAATGTACTCGTTATAAAGGGTGCAGACGGGTTTCGGGTGCTTGGTTTCTGGCTTATATCAGAAACGCTAAATTCACTGTCATTGAACGCTTCGAGTAACTTCTTAACAGATGCAGCATCGGTATATTTCTTGCTTGCTTCTGCGAGTAATTCGGTACCATCTTTTAGTTTCAACTCAGCAGTCACTTTATAGGTAGACGCTATATCGTGTTTTTCAATCTCACGTTCTCGTTCGACGACCAGCCTTACCGCTACACTTTGTACTCTTCCAGCGCTCAGTTGTGGACGCACTTTTCTCCATAGCACGGGGCTCAGTTCAAAACCTACAAGGTAATCAAGTGCTTGTCTCGCCTGTTGAGCTTCCACAAGGGGCATATCAATAGTACGGGGATTCTTAATTGCATGATCAAGTGCATCTTTAGTAATTTCGTGAAATACGATACGTTTTGTTGTTTTAGGATTAAGCTTTAAAACTTCAGCTAAATGCCAAGCAATAGCTTCTCCTTCGCGGTCTTCATCAGATGCGAGCCAGATTGTTTCTGCTGTTTTTGCCTGTTTTTTTAGTTCGGCAATAGTTTTCTTTTTGTCTGCATTAATTTCAAAGACCGGTGCAAACTTGTGTTTCACATCGATACTGCCGTTTTT
Organism: uncultured Candidatus Saccharibacteria bacterium; assembly: GCA_903946795.1. Taxonomy (GTDB): domain Bacteria; phylum Patescibacteriota; class Saccharimonadia; order Saccharimonadales; family AWTP1-31; genus CAJAXB01. Next base: position 8,356 of record CAJAXB010000060.1, read on the forward strand.
ACTTGGTAATGAGCGAATATGACCCATGCTGCTCTTTACAACAAAGCCAGTACCGAGGTATTTCTCGATAGTTTTTGCTTTTGCTGGGGACTCTACGATAACTAGGTTCTTTGACATATTGCTTAAGTATAACGTTTCTTTGTTAATTCCAAAGCGTAAGGTTATATGAATTATTGTACAAATGCAAATCTATTGTTTATAGGCTATTGCAATATTCTATCAACCCGCTTATAGTTATACATGGAAAAACACTAAATTGATAAAAACACAAAAATAAGAAATAGTATTGACTTTATGTAACGTTTTTGCTATTATTGCAACTTGTAATTCCTATTTTTTAGGTTTTACGTACCTTCTACCCCAAATTCTAACAATTGTTAGATTGTTTTAGAGCGTTAGAGCTTTAAGTTGTTACCCTCCACTTATCTTTCGTTGTTCTCGGTTTACCGAGTGCACGCTCTAAAACAAACTAACCCCTTTAACTAGCACCCACCTACTGTTTACAGTTGTGGTGGTCCCGATTTCAAAGTGAGTCGAACAGATGATCTCGATGTTTCATCGAGGCGGCACAGGCCATTATATATTTTAGGTTCTGATGCTTCACTCGGGTGGGTTGAAGGGTGTAATGAGCCTCTAGCGGTGCCCACCCCCTCTAGAGGCTCTTTTTGTTTATAAAAAAATATGGCATTGTAGTACGGATGCATCGCGAGACTTTACCTGAATCTGACTTTACTTTTACAGCTATTAATCATGAATCTCTAGAATGTTGCCTTGAAAACGGTGCTGCAAAAATAAGTAATTTTATTTCTCAAGAATCTTTATCTCAATTACGAAACGAAGGTGTTCCGCAGTTAGTATCTCTGCTTGAATCACGAGTACCAGAAATTATGGGCTTCTTTGCCCTGCTGAATGTTGTAGATGTTGACGATACGAAACGTATTACTGTAGACATTATTGATCCATATCCCAATCATGAAACTGTCAATGAAGCGCATATCGATAGCGTTGCGAGCAAAGGCCTTTCTCTCCTTATTCCCTATACTGGCTCGCCAGCTCTTTTTTCGTGTGACAATAAGCCGTATATGAGCACTGAAGCTGCAACTATTGAGACGACGTATGGTCCTGGAGATGCGATTCTTCTTAGACAAACAATACGCAGTGTTAATGATCAGCCATGCACTAGATTACAGGCGTGGCACATGGGTATTGCATCAACCGAACGATCAATAATAATTATTGATTATCTTAATGAGCACATTACGACTTCAGAACATCTTTCAGTCAATAATGAATGATCGTGTCTCCGCAGAGAGCTTGTGTTGGAAAATAGATTCGACAAGAATACTTTCGGTTTCACGCAATAGCGCGTCAAGATGAGATTTTTCGGCACTATTAAAGGCTTTTAAGACAAAATCTTTTGTATCACCTGTCGGTTTTTGTGCATTATCTATGCCAATACGAACACGGCCAAAATCTTCACCGCAATGTGCAATAAGTGATTTTATTCCGTTGTGTCCCGCGGAGCTACCGCCAATGCTGGTACGAATCTGTCCGAAAGGAAGTGCAAGTTCATCGTGTACGACAATGGTCTGTGAGTTAGCAATTTTATAAAATGTTTGGACTGCCTTCACCGCTCTACCGCTATCATTCATGAATGTTGTAGGTTTGATGGCAATTACTTTCACTGATCCAAAGAGACCGCTGGTTATGGTGCAGGATAAATCTTTTTTCGTAACCCATTGGCTAAATTCATCATGACCACGTACAAATGCATCAAGACAGTCAAATCCGGCGTTGTGACGCGTTCCGTTGTATGCATCACCCGGATTACCCAGTCCAACTAATAAAAGCGTCTGCTGGCCTCCTATGGTGTATAGTGGCGCATGTTTAACGTCGGATTGTAGTTTCTTTTGGAATAGTCCCATAACTGATAAGTATTATGGAGTATAGATACCCTTTGGGGCAATATCTAATCTTCTTCTGGTCGTGTGCCGTGCTTGTGGGTTACATGCTTTTCAATGAACCAGAAATGGATGGCTGTGCCATCAAAGTTATATGTTTCACGAAGGTTACGTTCCATGAATCGCTTATAGCTCCAGTGTAGGAATTTTGTGTGCGAGCCAAAGACTTTAAAGCTTGGGATTGGGTTATCATCTTCATGAACTATATAGTTGAGTTTTGGTGTGCGGTTTTTAAGTCCAGCTGGCGGATGCATACTGACTACTTTGCGGAGCCATCTGTTAAGCTCACTGGTTGTGAATTTCTGCTTGCGTCGCTCATCTATTTCGAGTGCAAGCTCAAAAAGTTTGGTAACATTTTGACCCGTAACTGAGCTTGTAATTACGAGTGGCGCCCACGGTACAAATGCAAATGTGTGACGAATTTGAGCTGCAAGTGAATCACGTGTAAAGGCTGTTTTATCTTCTTCAATACTGTCCCATTTACTGATGACAAGGATGAGGCCTTTGCCAGCCTCTTTGATCATGCCAGCAATTTTCTGATCAAGTTGCACATTCAGTTCATTAACGTCCATCATCATGACGCAGATGTCTGCTTGTTCTATCGCACTCAGGCTTCTGATAACGCTAAAGCGCTCAATACCTACTTCAATTTTGCCGTTCTTTCTAATACCTGCGGTATCAAGAAGCTCGATTTCCCGCCCCTGATACTTGACTATCGTTCGGTTAATATCTCGAGTTGTCCCTGCTCTGTCGGCAACAATTGCTTGCTGCTTTTTCGCAAGCGTATTAAACAGTTGTGATTTACCTACATTTGGACGGCCAAGAATTGCAATGCGCAGTCGGTTCGGATCTTCTTCAAGTCGGGCTTTTCCAATATGTTCAACAAGTCCTTCAAGGAGATCATCAATGCCAGCATTCTGAGATGCACTGATGAGTACGATCTCTTTAATACCAAGACGTACGAAATCGTCGTGAGACTTATGACTTGCTTTATCCATCTTGTTAACAACAAGCATGACAGGCTTTTTAGTTTTAAGGGCCATTTTAGCAACGCGACGGTCCTCTTCAGTAATAATTGTATTACCTTCAATCACTACCCAGATTACATCTGCGCTGTCAGCTGCCTGAGCGATCTGTTCTTGAATAGTAAATTCAAAGTCGTCTTCAGCATCTTTCATTCCGGCAGTATCTACGAGCCAAAAGTCTTGTCGCTCACGCTCAACAGATGTTCGACGTTTTTGTTGAGAACCATCAGTACGACGTACTTTTCGTGACGTTGTATCTTGTTCTTCATCCACTGCTTTGGGCACGTCAATATACACCGATGCTTTTGCCATGATGCTGTCACGAGTTGTACCCGCTTCGTTTGCAACGATCGCTTCTCTACGTCGGAGAATATTATTGAATAATGTCGATTTGCCTACGTTGGCGCGGCCAACAATAGCGACGATTGGTAATTTCTTTGCCATTGTCGCTTATTTTACCACAAAATACCTCTGTTGGCTAGCCCTCTCCGACCAGTCGACTCGTACCCTCTGCAGTACCTGTAAGTACGTAGTCACCGAATTGTATACGGTGCAGCTTCTTGATTGTATAGCCAAGCTCACCAAAGGTGCGTCTAATTTGTCGATTACGCCCTTCGCTCATAGTTACAGTCCAAGTTGTCGCATCTCCTGTAAGCTGTAACGCACTTACGCCATCTTCTAGTTCGATGCCCCGCTCAATGGCTTTCTGATCCGCTGCATTAAGCGGTACATACAGCTCGATTTCGTAGACTTTTTCTTTTTTGTAGCTCGGATGTGTTAGGCGGTTCGCTAAGTCTCCGTTATTTGTAAGTAGTAGTAAGCCAGACGAGGCCTTGTCTAATCTTCCGACAGGTTTGAGTGTGCGATATTTTTCGGGTAAAAGTTCATAAATCGATTTACTACCCTGACCGTCTCTACTTACGACATAGCCAACTGGCTTATTGAGTAATATTGTCGTGTATTTTTCCTGAATCTTTAGCGGCGTGCCATCTAGTGAAACACTATCATGTTCCTGAACGTCATAACCAGCAGACAGTGGCGGTTGTCCATTGACTGCTACACGCCCCCAGGATATGGCTTGGTCGGCTGCACGACGCGACATGCCAGTAGCAAGTGCTATGTATTTATTGATTCGCATTGTTCTAGTGTACTAGAGTTTAGCTTTGGGGAGTAGGAGGAGTCTCTGGTGGTACGATTACTGGAATCTGGGTTGGTGTCGCAGCCTGTGCCACAGGTGCTGCAGGCTCTGGAGCGACGACCGCCGGAGCCGGTGCTTCTAAGGTTGGAGCCGGTGCAATGACAGTTTCGGGCTCGCCATTAACGTGATCTTTATTTTCTTCTTCAGCGATCAGCTTTTTTAGATCTTCACTTTGTTTATTCAAATCGTTAATTGGAGTAATGACTTTTGTATGTACGGAGGTTGCTGCATTAGTATCAGGGGTTGTTGGAGGTAGTTGATCTGCAGGTGTAGATTGGGCACTTTCAATTGACGGTTTCTCTGTCGGTGCTTCTGTCGCAGGTGCTGGGGTTGCAGTCGGAGTTGGGGCTGGAGTCGGTGCTTCTGTCGCAGGTGCTGGGGTTGCCTCACCAAGCGCTTCTTTTGCAGCCTGTGCAACATCTTCAAGGGTGACTTGCGATTTTACAAGATACCTATCTGCGCCGAGCTTATCTGCTCGCTCTTTGTCTTCTGCTTGGTTAAGAGCTGTCATCATGATAACTTTTGCGTTCTTGGTTTCAGGAGTACTCCGTAAGATATCAAGCATATCGAAACCGCTAATTTTAGGCATCATGATATCGCTAATAATAAGATCGGGCTTCTCTTTGACTGCCATGGCAAGCGCTTCTTCGCCGTCTTTAGCTGAAACGACTTCATATCCCTCTGCAAGAAGGCGTGCGCCATATATTTCTAGGAGATTTGTGTCATCTTCGACGAGCATTATTTTTGCCATGTAATCTATATTCCTTTTAAAGCTTATTTTTGTTCTATTGTACCATAGCGCTTATGCGATTCTTCTTACTTTGTATTGCTTTTCGGAGTTGGTGTTTTGGGGAGTGGAGATGAGAGTTCAGCGTAGCGCTGATTGCTCAGGCGCGGCAAATTAATAAAGACAGTACTCCCCTTGCCCAGTTCACTTTCCACCCATATTTGTCCGTTATATAACTCAACAATTTTTCGTGAGATATATAATCCTAGTCCAGATCCACCCGTAGTTCTCGTGGCAGTATTATCGAGACGGTAGAATTTTTGGAACAAGTGTGGGATATCTTCTGGTGCCATGCCTGCACCGGTGTCTTTGATATATATTTGCACGACATTATTATCTCCGGTCAGGCCGATAGAAATTTTGCCGGCTGCGGTATACTTCACCGCATTATCGAACAGATTGGTAATTACTTCTCTTAGGCGCTCTGGATCAGCGTATATATGATATAGCGGCTGAATTACCTTTGTGCTGCCTTCTAATTTTGCAGGACTATTAATACTTGCACCCGATGTTCCGAGTACGTATTCAACTGTAAGATTCTTTTTTTGTGCAACAAAACGTAAGTCATCAGTCAGTTTGGAAAGAAATTCACCGACCTCAACAACCTCAGGGTTATTTGTCATTCTGCCGTCATCTGCTTTTGAACTTGTCAGCAAATCTTGAAAGAGCTCACCTAAGTGGCGCGTAGATTCATGTGCTTTTAAAAGATAGGATTTTGCTTTTTCATCAACTTTAGAAACATTGGGATTGAGCGCTAAAGAGAGATATCCTTCTATTGCTGCAACAGGAGTACGCATTTCGTGACTGGCAGTACTTATAAACTCAGCACGTTGTCGTGCTGCTTCTCGTTCTTCACTTACATCACGAAGAATTGCTACTGTACCAATTACTGCCTCTTTGTCATCGAGCATTGGTGACACGCTCATGCTTACTGCAATCTTTTTTTTGCTACTATGAGTGGTTACAAAAGCGGCATCGTCTTTGATAGCCTTGCCAGTTTGAAACACTTGTTTAAAAGGATTTTGCTGGTCTGTATACGGAATACCTTTCGCATCTGAAAAATCAAACACTGAATGGTGGTCAAGGTTGAGAGCGTCTTGTGGATTCCATCCTGCAATCTGCGCAGCACTATTATTGAGAACGGTAATTTTACCCGTTTCGTCGGTCACTACAATACCGTCGGATACAGCCTCGAGTATACTGTCGGACTGGCTTTGTGGAGAGCTGAGTATTGAATGAATCGGACTGTTTTCTGATGTCTTAGTGGATGTTTGCGTTAATCCACTGAGTCGAGCTCGGGAAATACCAAGACTGATTGAAGACAAAAGGAATGCACCAAATAAGGCGAAAACTACCCCTATACCTGCTCCGCTGCCATTCATGCCGACGTTAAACAACAGAAACAACACCACAAATTGGCTTATAAACACGAATAGTATCCACCCTATCTTTTCAGACTGACTTGGTGGATTGCTGGTATTTTTTACTGGATTTGGCATATAACCATAAGCAATTATGACAGACTATAGTTCGAGCCACAACCACTGTTATATATTGGACGTATCTCTGTAAATCTGTTAAAATTTGCAAGTTCGTATGTATATGGCCCCGTCGTCTAGTGGTTAGGATATCTGGTTCTCATCCAGAAGATCGCGGGTTCGAATCCCGCCGGGGTCACCAAATACCTACATGTCTAGATTTTGAATCTGGATTTTTATTTTTTGAAATATCGTTTCGAGCTGTTGATCATAGTCTTCTGGAGTTTTATCTCGTGGAATCTCAACATCTTCAATATTCCAGACATAGAACGGCTTAGAGATTTCGTACTTTAGTAGCGTATCTTCGTATACGTCAGGACTCATAAAAAAGATAGTTTCAGCGCTATCTAAGATGCCTTGGTTTGTTTGAAGCCATGACGGCTGTGTACTCGCTAGTAAATGATGCTTTTTTAAAATATACTCGCAATGAGCACTAATATCGCCAAAAAGATTTGACTGAGCGTCTATGCCGCTTGAAATGAATGTCTGCCCAGGGTAATTGTGTTCAGCAATAGCTTGAGCAACTCTGCTTCTAAATACGCCACCTCTGCAGATAAATAACAATCTCATATAGAGCAGTATATCAAAATACCTTATACTTTCCTGAAATTGGACTTGATAGATGTTATGATAGATACATATTCATGAAACTGTTTATCCCACTCGCTATCGTCATTGTTGTTACGCTTGTAGTTATGATCTATGTATACGTCGATTACCGTCGCCATAAGAAACCCCTAACAAGCGTTGATCCAAATGTAAACTATAGTTTATTCCATCATATTGCAGTGGTAACGATACCTATTTTTCGCTACCGACTTTCAATTCGATTATCTAAGATCAATCCAAATAACCCTAAGGGCGTACACAAGTTCTAGTGGTGATACGGCTGACCAGCTGTAATCGTACTTGCTCGATATAAGGTTTCCGCAAGCACGACCATTGCAAGATCGTGTGGAAATGTAAGTTCAGATAATCCCCACTGCTTATCTGCTGCGGCAATAACTTCTTGCGGGAGTCCGTCTGGCCCACCAACTAAAAAGCAAAGTTCCTGCGCAACGTTGGCGCGTTTCTCGATAAAGGTTGCGAGCGCCTCACTACTCATTTGTGGCCCATCTATAACGAGCGCTACGGTAAACGCCGACCCTGCTGCTGCGGTGATGTGCGTTACATCGTTCTGCTTGTCGGAGATATGCGTAACTCGTACGCTATGGTAATGTTTTAAACGCTCTATGTAGAGATTCCATCCAGACTGTGCATACTCTAGTTTCGGACTGCCAATGGTGACGATGTGTATCTTCATAGTTACCTCCATTTTATCCTTTATAGGTCATTCGTGCTACCAAACGCGACTCGTTTAATAATGACGTCCTGCATATTAGCCATCGATGCTGGCACGACCGTAAACTCACCGTAGCGATCGTTAACGATATCTGCGGCTCGTGCCAGTGACTTAGCATCCAGACGGCTGTCGTCGAAGAGCCCAAGCTGCTGCGGGTTTGCGGGGCGTAAGTTGAATACGGTGACACCAATGTTAGTGACGCGGGCTGGTATCAGTACTTCATTCAGAAGCTTTTGTGCATGGAGATAGATATCTTGCGTGGCATAGATATCAGCGCGTACTCGTTTACCCTTAGCCCAGTGCATACGGTTCTCAAATCCAAGCCATAAGTGAATGCCGGATGCAATATAATCCTGACCACGAAGACGCCTGCCTGTTTTTTCACAGAGCTTCATAAGCAAACGAGAGAGTTCTTGCTTATCTTGTGTTTTTTTGGCGAGTGCATATTGCTGCCCAAATGATTTACGACCAAACTTAATCATGTCTACCTCGTGTCCGCGGAGTCGGAGATGCCAATAGAATCCAACGATACTTTTAAATACTCGCTTACGGAGCATGAGCACCGGTGCATCTAAAAATTGGAGGGGTGTATAAATGCCGGCAATGTTGAGTCGTGCCTCGTAGCGAACATTAATACCAGGAAGATCAGTGAGCTCAAGTCCAGCGTATATTTCTCGTAGGTTATTACCGTCTATGCGGTCCATACCGTCGGGCTTGTTAAGGCCTGCGGCGAGTTTTGCCAGAAAGCGGTTTGGGCCAATGCCAATATTGACCGTGACATACTCGCCAAGAGCTTCCTTAATGTCTTGCTTGATCTGCATACCAATATCTTCAAGACTACGTCCGGCTTGTAGTGCTCGTGATCCACGGAAGTCTATAACGAATTCATCGACAGACTTAGGTGTCACGTCATTCGTGTATTTCAGGAGCACTTCCTTGAAGCGTTTATGGGCATTAAAGTATTTTTCAGGATCTGGCGTGAGTACGTGAACATCTGGTGATAAAATGCGTGCTTCACGAACATTGACGCCGAGCTTAATACCCAGTGCTTTTGCTTCATATGAAGACGCAATGACCATACCACCCGGCGAGTCATAGGCTGCAACAGCCACCGGCTTATTTCGCAGTAGTGGGTTAGCTTGCTGCTCAATAATCGCGAAGCAACTATTGAGATCGATATGCATTATTTGTGGAGGGTTATAGTTAATGGGTATTTCCATCGTGTACTGCCTCGAGATTCCAATGGAGATTACTCGTATCTAAGTTGAGCCGAAACCATAATGATCCTTGGGTGTCGACCAATTCATAGATATGATGGAGCGTTTTACCTTCCATAATCGTATGGTGGTATCCAATTTTCCCCACCCTATATTCGGTGTTGCGCCAGCTAATTGTGTGCGGTGCCACGACACGTTTTGTTGCACTGTAATACATCACAACACTGACGGATTCATTGATTTTTTCACGCATGCGTATACCTTTCTTCTGCCGATCGCAGAAGTATTAGACAATTCCATAGAGAACTCCTACGGATAATTTCGTTATAAAAGAGAGAGTGCCAAGATGATACGTACTCTTGACGCTTGAGCTGCGCTGTTTATAAAGTGACCGAGGTGCCATAGAGGTCCTACTGCGTCGACAGCGAGTCAATAAACGGTATGTAAAAATGTATAAAGCCTGCAGATTAAAGTGACATGCGCCCCAGTACCTACATCGCTATTAAATAGTATAGCGAAAAGTATTTGCGTTGCCTACGGTTTGTAGCTGACACCGCTCGCTGATCCGACGGCACTAATCCAGGTCTGTCCAGGATTAAGCTTAATGACGTTGCCGTTAGCATCTTTAAAGACCATTTGGCTCTTAGAACCCGTCTTCTCCCATGTACCAATCGTGACGGTACCGTCTTGGAAAATATATGACTTTCCACTGCCAATCGTATTGTAGTTACTGTTTACGCCATTCGAAGCAATGCCGTATGACATGACGTTGGCGATAACCACCTTAGGTGCTATTTGAGCTCCGCTACGTTCGTCTGTGTGAGGCTTACCGCCCTGACTACGCTTGTACGTGTTTGTCGCAGGATCGTAGTCGTAGTGTGGACTGTAGAGGAAAGATGAAATATTGAAATCAATGGATCGCGCTGTCGGTGTATTAACCGGGGCCTCTGCCTTGCGAGCGAAACCGTCAAAGGTGCTTGTTGTGAATCCTTTGGCAGCACGGAGTGCGTCAAGCTTAGCCATTGTGGTATATAGGTTGTGTGGTGCGTAACGGGTATTTACACGCATGTATGCTCCGGCATTTGCGAATTGGTCAAGATCCGGGATTCGTTCGTTACGTATTTTTGCGAGTCCGTCTGCACTACCTCCAGCATGCGCAATAGGTGCGTCAAAACCTTGCAGCCAGTCAAGATAATACGGTCGTACACTACGAACTGGTCCGATGTAGTCTGGCTGTGCTTCCTGGAATAAGGTTAGAAAACGGGTAATACCACCTTCGGCAATGGCTTCAAAAACAACGCCAGCATCTTTAAGACCGGATTGTGGCCGAGCATCTGGACTATTCTCAATCATGATACCAACAACACCACGCTGGTTTAGTTCGGGAGTAATTGCAACGCCAGTCAGCCGACTTGGCTCGGTTGTTGGTTTTACTACTTTAGGTTCAGTCTTCTTTATGACTGGAAGTGATATTGGTTTTTTTCCATCTTTTGTAAGGAAGAAGATACCAACAGCTACACCTGTTAGTACAAGAATAGCTGCGAGTATTAGTACAATCTTTTGTTTTTTACTTAAATTATGAAACCATATTTTTATCTTTTTCAAAGGAGCTCTTTTCTGTTTTGGTGGATCTTCTGGTGCGTCGGTATCTGGTCCAATTGTATTGAGTAATTCTTCGTCGCTCAATTGTTTTTTGGGTTGATCTTTTGGCATACCCTATAGTATACCAAATGCTTATGGTTGTTGAATACTTAGCGTGCAAGTACTTTCAA
>CAJAXB010000061.1 GCA_903946795.1 uncultured Candidatus Saccharibacteria bacterium
AAGTATTGTTATTACACGAAGTGGTAGATTTCTGCCTTAACTCGTTCCTGATACAGCTGAGCTGCAAGTCGCAAGTGGGCAGCTTCTTCAGACGTTATTTCCTGGTAGTGTCCACCATCCTGAGATTTGAGAATAGAGTTTGGTCGAACAGTATAGCGAGTTGTTCGATTACGGTGTTGTCCGGAAGCATCAATCCATTCTTCGTGCCATACCCACGTCCGTTCGTCGAGGCAAAAGAAATCTCGGCGACCTCCTTCAGGAATTGGCCCAAAAAGCGCGCCACCGATTTGTGCCTCATGACGAATGAGATTACGCCTCAGTTCTGCTCGTCGCTCTTCTTCAGAGCCTCCCACAATTGTATTAATAATTTTTTTAAACATACTACTATGCCGCTAGTGAAAAGTTCGTATTTGTCTCTTCAGGTTTATTATAAGCAGCTGCAACGGCTGCAAGTGCTGCGTCCAGTTCATCATAGGCCTTTTGAGGTGAGATTGCTCCAATAGCTACAGGTGCTGGTTCAATTTTAGGTAGCTGAACGCCTTCAGTGGCATCTAATACAAAACGTACCGCGTCGTATATTGTTGTTACGCGCTGCTCAGCTACACGTACAGCACCACCTCTGATTTCAGGGCGCTTTGGAGCTAGTTCTGGTGATTGATATGTAGTACTCATAAATATGGTTAACGAAGATTAAATAGTGCCTGGGCGTTCTGTGTAGTTGCTCGTGCGAAGTCTTCCAATGATTCGTGTCGTAAATTGCTTAAAAACTCCGCCGTAGTAGCTACATGCTTAGGCTGACAGATTGTACCACGATAAGGGGTCGGAGTCAAGTATGGAGCGTCTGTTTCAAGCACAATTTTTGATAATGGAATTGCACGGGCGGCGTCCAGCTGATCCTGATTTTTCGTGAAGGTCATAATACCATTGAGTCCTACATATAGGCCACGCTGCACGATTTCGTTAACTTCTTTCACTCCGGCACTAAAGCTATGGATGACCCCTGGGACCTTAAAATCATCATAAATTGACCAAAAGTCATCGAATGCTTCTCGAACATGAAAAATAACTGGTAGACCGTGTTCCTGCGCTAAAGAGAGCTGGAAACGCAGTAGTTCTTTTTGAGCTTCTTTTGGTGAATGCTCGTAGTAATAATCGAGTCCTACTTCACCAATAGCAACAACTTTTGGCTTCCCCGCATAATCGCGCAGTTCCTGTAAGGATTTTTCGTCATTAATGTAGCGAGCAGCTTCGTGTGGGTGCAAGCCAACTGCGGCCCAAATGTGATCTTTACGTTTTGCAAATGCAATACCAAGCTTGCTGTCCGTTATTGTGCACCCGACACAGATTAAATCACTCACTCCTTCGCTGTGAGCATCTGCAATAACTTCTAGTGGATCTAGCCCGTAATCAGAGAAATGAATGTGACAATGGGTGTCAATAAGTTGCATAGCTATTTTGCTGCTGTTTTTTTAGCGCTGTCGTGCTTTGGAAATAGTGTGCCTTTGATAGGTCGAATAACCCCTTCTTCAAAAGTGTGTTTAATTTTGGCTGCAGTTTCCGGCATAAATGGTTCGAGTAAGTCTGCGATTTGCAGTAGACAACTCGCCTGATAGGCCA
>CAJAXB010000062.1 GCA_903946795.1 uncultured Candidatus Saccharibacteria bacterium
CAACAATTTTTTTCCACTTCTCGATTACTTCTCCGGCTTCACCGGCAACTCCCATTGCCCAGATAGTTTTATCCATGAGCGGATCGGGGTTAGCAATTGCGGTTTTTTGTGCTTGCACTTGATATTCGTCAAAGGTCATGGCGACTCCTTAATGTTAGATTACTGGGAACGAAAGGCGGTGCTATACACACACCACGAGTCTAGCGTATTATACATAGTATGAATATATTTGCAGCTACAGATGCTATTACAATTTTCAATAACCCGCGTAAATGGACCTCTACTCATATTGTAAACATTATTGTCATTATTGTTGGAGCTTGGATCATTCGAAGAATCATCGTTGCAATTACAATGGGAATTCTTAAGCAAGTTGTGAAAAAACATCGGTTCGCAACTGAATCAGATAGAAAAAAGCGTATTGCAACGCTCGACAATCTTCTGAACACCGCAAGCAAAATTACCCTTTACTCTATAGCTGCAATCATGGTGGTCGATGAGCTAGGCATCAATACGGCGCCTTTGCTTGCAAGTGCTGGAATCGTGGGAGTAGCAATTGGTATTGGTAGCCAGTCGCTCATTAAGGACTTTACCAATGGTTTGTTTATCATATTAGAAAATCAATATCGAGTTGGCGACTCTGTATCGTTCGGAACAGCGTCTGGAACTGTGCAAGCTTCTGGAGTTGTCCAGGCAATTACTGTACGTACCACGATTTTACGTGACATTAATGGCAACATTCATCACGTACCAAATGGTTCAATAATTGTAACGACAAACAAGACATTCGATCTTTCAGGTATAAATGAAGATATTACGGTACGGTTTAATACTGATATTCCAAAACTAGAAGAGCTCATAAATAAAATAGGTAAAGAGCTTGAGGATGACGATGTATACGGTAAAAAGATTAAAAAAGCGCCGTACATGGCACAAGTAGCTAAATTTAGTGATCAAGGTATTGTCATTAAGGTCCTGGGTGACACGACACCAGGAACTAACCTGGCTGTTAGGACAGAGCTTTTAAAGCGCCTGCACAAAGCGTTTATTAAAGAGCACATTACCCCATTCCTTCAAGCGAGTGAAGATATTAAGTAAATAATAAATAGCGGCCAGCATTTTGGCCGCTATTTATGTGCGCTTTAGGCGAATGCCTAGAGTCCAAGTGTTGTATCTGAAATATCTGTAGCCTGGAATTCTTTCGTATCATCAATCTTTTTCAGTTCAGTATCAATGCCATCACTGGCTGTTGTTACCGTATCAGAAACACTTATAGTGGCTGTAACGGTTTCAGCAGGCTTCACAGTCTTATCCTTATTGTTCTTCCAAAACGCATAGCTTGCACCGCCAATAAGGCCTAGAGCAATAATGACTGCAACAAAAATTGCGAGACCCTTACCTTTTTTCTTTGGTTTAGCAGGATTCATAGAGGATGTAATCTTTGGTCCACCAGCACTCAGACTTGCAGGAGTCTCAGGTGCAGGTGTAGAATCTTCTTCTGCCATCGCAGCTTCAGCGGCTTTTGCATCGAAAGATACTGGTGGCTTTATATCGTCTGTAGGTGCAGGAGCGACGGGAACGTCAGTACTCATGTCTGGCTTTGTGGACACATCTTCAGTTGCTGGAGCAGCGTCGCTACCGACTGAAGTATTCATCATTCCATCTGAATCGGTTTTTGTTACAACTGGATCTGAACTTGTAGCGTCCCCATCAAGGTTCTTGATATCAATCGGGCTCGGTGCTACTGCAGGCGTATCCGCAGGAGTGGCTGGTGTCGGCGCTTTTGTACCCGGAGTCATTCCATCTATAGATTTTGTAGGTGTAGGTGTTGGTGTGGTTGCATCATCCATTATTGCGCGCTCCCATTTGTTGCATTATTGGTTTTTATATCCTTTAAAGTAGGTTTCAATGTATCGTTGATATACGTGCGGATTGCGGTAATATCCTTAAGTACAACCGCTTGTGAACTGCGTGCGGATTCAAGAGCAGCCTTGAAAGCAGTTGGGTCTGTAAGACAATCTACTGCATTCATGTCAGCAATATTTTCCTGATATGTCTTCAGGTCATTACCGTATGTCTTTACCAATTGCTTTAATTCATCTCTTTGCGTTTCAAGTTTTGCCGTATCAACGTTTGCTGCCTTAAGGTCGGTAATCAGATCATCGACCTTTTTTGTCACTGAAACATATACTGCAGATCTGATTGTTACCTTTTGGGTAATCTGCGTTGAAAGCACGCGACCTTTAACTTGGGCTGCTTTACAGTTTACTTTAATTTTTGCTTGTTCTGCTGCTGTAGGTTGCGCCTTTAATGCGAGCTTGTATTTACTGACGCGCTGAGCAATCGTTTCTGTAGTTGTAGTCGTGTTGGTAGTTGTAGTCGTTGTTGTAGTAGTTGGAGTTGTTGTGGCCGCATGAACTACTCCTGGTATCAGTAG
>CAJAXB010000063.1 GCA_903946795.1 uncultured Candidatus Saccharibacteria bacterium
CCTAATACGTTCTAATATGATTAGTATTTAAAAAACCCTGCATACGCAGGGTTTTTTAGTGGAAGGATTTTTCTATATTATAGTACTTGAATCTTTTTGACAGAGTCTTGCTTAAGTTTTGCAAAGCTAATTGTCAATACACCATCTTTTAAAACAGCTTCAATCTCTTCTTCTTTAACCGGAACAGGCAACGTGATGCTTCGCGAGAACTCACCCCAATAACACTCTTGTACAAAGTAATTTTCTACATCGTCTTCATTACCTGCAGACAGTGTGCCTCGAATACTCAGTGTATTGTCTGCAATACTTACATCAAGTTCACTTTTATTGACTCCTGCAGTACGTGCTTTGACGACAATTTTTTCTTTTGTTTCATAAACGTCGACTGCTAGTTGACCTGGAACTGCTTCTTCTTCGTCCCATTCTTCTGCAATAGCTACAGATTCTTCAACAGGTGCAGATGCAGATGGAGCATCGTCTTCGCCTAGAAAAGCTGCCGTAAGCTCATCTTCCATCAGTAAATCTTCATCGCGGTTTCTTCGCGCCATTGTTGTTGTTACCCTCCACGTATCAGATAAATATTATACTCTACATTTTTGTCTTACCTGAAGTATACGTGAGCTCTCGATGTGTCGCAAGCTATGACAGTATATTTACAACACAATATGTACAACATTTTTATGCTTTCTTCCCTCCTAGATTTATTATGACTGCATTCTTGTAGAGAGTCTAAATAGCTGATATAATCACCCCTGTTGCGGAAGGGTGTCCGAGTGGTCGAAGGAAACGGTCTTGAAAACCGTCGTGCCGGCAACGGTACCGTGGGTTCGAATCCCACCCCTTCCGCCATACAGTATTGGCCACTGAAATAATTGAAACTAAGAGAGTAAAAAACCCTAGTATGAGTACTAGGGTTTTAAATTTGATGTAATGTTGTGAGAGAAGTCGTAATTTATTGCTGTCGTTTCCGCGCAAGATCAATGGCCGCTGAAGCTACATCCCTAGTAATAGGGTGTGGGTAGGCTCCACTCTCAGCTGCAGATTGCTGACCTGTAGTTACGGAGTCGGGGCTTCCAGGCTTTGCAATTCGAATAAGATCTGCAGCCTGACCGTATTTAGTGCCCACTGTTACGAAACGAGCGTACTCGCTCTCACTCCCTCGTAAGCGTTGATCACCTGAGTCTACACTTTCATTTTGCTGAGCTATTCCTGCTAGCTTAGCTTTTTGTATTGGTGTTGCTTCCGTTGGATTTGTTTGTTTGTATGTTTCCATAATTAATATACTAGCATAAGCTAGATAAAAAGTCAATAAACATTTTTTATATAATGAATTTTTACACTACCTGATGCGAGCATGGCGTCTGAATTCTTACGGTTCTCGCTTTTCTAACAGTTTGCAACAAAAAAAGTCCGTCTTAGAAGATGGACTCTATGTTTGGTGTACCCGACAGGATTCGAACCTACGACCTTCGGCTCCGCAAGCCGACGCTCTATCCAGCTGAGCTACGGGTACAAATAACAGGGGTAATAGTAGCACAGTTTACAGTTTAATGCTAGTAGAATCGAGTATTAGAAGCGTATGTTATGCATAAATCGATCTATAGGGTCGGGTTTTCTCTCTTCATATGGAATAAGCGTACCTAAATAATTGACGATTTTTTGACCTTCTTGTGGTGCAAAATAGATTGATAGGCCTGGATCAAAGCGCTTACTTGGCATAAGCCAGATAGACTGAATCCCACCCTCTTGTACGAGAGAGAAAGATTTAAAGGCGCTATGCGGAAATCGCTTATTCCCTACTGTGATACCAGTATTGTTGATTACATAGGTAAGTTCTCTAGGTTTTCGATTTGCAATAATGCCAAATAGGATTGCCGCAATTACTATCATGCCGCTAGCTACGATGTCTCCAATAAAAAACGCAGCAATAGCAAGACCTGCGGTAATGAAGAATAAAGCAATAAACCAGCTTGCCGATTTCGTGTGTTCAATAAATTCAGACGCCGTCCATGACAAACCCTCACTGGAAGATTGTTGCATCGGGTCTGCGTTGTCACTAGTTTCCATAAGCATATTGTACCGAAAAATAAGTTCAGAAGCCACTCACCTTTATTGCACTGGTCTTGGTATAAACAAGATGGTATAATTGACCTCTGTTAGGGTCTGAAAGACCGCTAATTATGTTGCGGAGGGGTACCCAAGTGGCTGAAGGGGACGGTTTGCTAAATCGTTAGTGGGGCGCAAGTTCCAGCGAGGGTTCGAATCCCTCCTCCTCCGCCATCCAGCATAGATATGAAGACTAACATGTTTTGTTGGTCTTTTTTTATCTCCTTCGTCCTCCTTTGCTTCCTCCGCGGTCACGTGTCATTCGGCCCCTACCACCCCTTGCTCGAGAAATATTTGAGCTTCCTCGATTACCGCCCATGTTAAATGGCCTTGGGCGCTTATCTTTTTCTGCAACTGGTTCTCCGTTAGTTCTTCCGGGACCTTTGGAAAGAATTTCTTGTCTTCTACGGGGTTTTGGAGGCGGTGGAGAAGGTGGTGGACTAGGTATTGGGGGCTTATCACGCGTAATTGTTGGAGGTATAACGCCAGGTATAGGTGGGTTTCCAGGTGTTGCGATACCGGGTGGACCGGGCGGAGTTATTCCAGGACCAGGTCTAGGGCCGAATCCACTTCCGCCAGCAGGGGGCCGAGGTAATCTTATGGAGCCTCCTGGTAAACCGGGTAAGCCAACACTTCCTGCTAAACGTGCTCCTGCAAGCCCCAATCCAATTGCAGCTAGAACAAGCAAAACTTCTCCCGGAAGTTCAATTCTGAATAACCATGCATTTTTTTCAATATCGGGTTGAAGCGTTGAACGTATTTCAGGCGGAAGTTGGATGACCGTAGTAATAAAAGTTCCATCTTCAACTCGTTCAGTTTTCGAGGCATGAATCTCATATGCAACACCACGATTGTTTGTGAGTGTCTCCATGAGCAGTTTGGCCTGATCGGGGCTAAGTCCTCCTAGATGCATGTTAAAACGCTCGGTCATTTCACTCACACTCATACCGAGTGTTTCTGCAGCCGCAGTTAATCGAGTCATCTGATCCATCGTTGGCTCTACTTCTACCCCGCCAATAGTGATTGGAACACCGGATAGATCTACTCCCTGTTTTTCCATCTCAGTTTTTAGGGCTGCCGTTCCCCGGTAGCCTCTTTGTTCGGCAAGTTGAATATTATTTTCTGATGGTTCGCCGAGATTGGCGGTAGGACTTCCAACGGTGTGATCTTCTCCACTTGCTCTTCCGGTTACACGAACGGAAGTAACAGTATAGCCATTTTTTATAAGTTCAAGGGTTTCTTGCGTAACTTTTTCGGCCGGGGTGAGCGCTTGCTCAAATGTTCTAATGTCTGTATTAAAATCACGTTCGTATTGAGTATTGCCTTTTTCTCCACCAGTAACTACCTTGTCAGATGTTTTATTTACCGTACGTGGTGTAGTAATAACTTTTTTACCGCCGGGAACAATTTCAATAGTTTCTTTGCCTGGCGCAGTACTGGTAATTCTTTTAAGAATGTTACCATCACTGCGAGGGACGTCATCTGCTGTAGGGTCTTTAATACCAACAACAGCATTTGGTAGGCCGCCAATTCGATCTAGTAAATCATCTCCTTCTTCGTATTGACCATTGGGAACATCTATAGGCTTTCGTCCGTTAAACAACCCATTGTTGTCAGCTTCGGCACCAAATGAGATGTCACCAATAGTAGACGCGGCCACGTCATGTTGCGTCGGTGGGTCATTAATCGAAGAGCGATCTATACTACAGCCACTTGCCCCTACGGCAAGTAATGCGGCTGCGGCTACTAAGCGAGCTCTATTAGATAATCCTTTTATAGCCTCACCAATACTGAGGTGTCCACCGTCTTCAGGAGGAAGGGGCATTTGCTGTGGTGTTATTATTTCATCCATGTTTTTATTTTTTATGTATTGATATTCATTGTATCATAGCCAAATAGATGGCGGTATATGATATATACTGTCTTTATGAAACCTTCCATCTTTACAATGATTATTCGAGGTGAGGTGCCATGCCACAAGGTATATGAGGATGATCGCATCATTGCCTTTATGGACATTCACCCTATTCAGCCTGGGCATGTATTGGTTGTTCCAAAGCTGCAGATAGACCAGTTCCAAGATTTACCTGAAGTGGACTATACCGCCTTGTGGTCCGTAGTTAAAAAAATAGCTAATAAACAAAAACAAGTACTAAAACGCAGTAGGGTTGGTATTCACGTTGTAGGAGTAGATATACCCCATGCCCATGTACATGTATTCCCTTTCGATACCATGGAAGAGTACCGTACAAAAGTTGATAAAAGTATTCCTCCCAATCATGAAGAACTCTCTGCAATAGCAAAAAAACTGTCAGTTTAGGTGCTATACTACGTAGTATGAATACTGTGTTTATATCATTTGTGTTTGCCATTGGGATAGGCGCTTGGGTGTATGGTAAGTTTCAGCGTAGCAACGGTGGATTAACGCAGCGATCTCTGGTTGGGGCTGCTGTAGCCGGCATAATGGCCTTTATTGTCTTTCTTACGCTATCAAATATGTTGTTGAATCGCTAAGGTAGCCTCTTAGTACGTATTTATGTAGAGAATTTATTCCCCAGCTGGTATTATATGGCTATGGATGAAAAGGGATTGGGACTGACACTGCAACACGCACGTCAGAAAGCAGGATTGACCCAGCAAGCCATGTGTCAACAGGCTGGCTTAAGCTATTCTACTCTAGCAAAAATTGAGCGCGGAGCTATTAAAGCCCCCTCGATATTTACGATTATGAGCATTGCGAAAGTCCTTAACCTGAGTCTTGATCA
>CAJAXB010000064.1 GCA_903946795.1 uncultured Candidatus Saccharibacteria bacterium
ATGTGTTTTGCCTTTTCAACCCATTCCTTTTCGATCAGATCTACATCCTCAGCTATATCTGGTGAGTGTGTACTTTTCTTGCCATCAGCAACTAAGGGTTGGGGAGCTGGCGCCTGCGGAATATGCGGCTGTGCTGAGGTGGCAGCTGGAAGACCCTGTTGTTGCATTGTTGTAGGGTCGATTGGTCTTGGAAGACTAGCTGGTTCAATAGGCTGTGACTGCGGATTCATACTGACATAATTGTAGCAGAGATGTTGTATAGATTGCTATTCTTATTTGCTTTGCTGGGAAGATAATAATCTTCTTAAATAAGGTCTTGCGACCAGGAAAAGAACAACTACTAAAATGACGTCTTTTCCGTTTAGTTGGTTAACGGAACGCAAAAGAAGTAAAAGGCATAAGAAACTCGAAATCGTAACCGAGTAAATTACATTGTTTTTAGATGAGTTGCCGCGTCGCGATGGCAATTTTCGTATCAAAAGGTAAAACGTGAGAGCTAAACATCCCCACAGCCAAATCACTGGAAGTATGAGAAATAATACTGGTAACTGCCGCGGATCTGTAAAAAAAAGAAAAATAAATAAGAGCGCATACATGGCTACCAACAAACGGCCCTTTCTAATGCGCTCTAGTTTATTTTTCATTCCCCGTTCTCACCCTCGCTCTATTCTAACTATCCTTGATAATACATATTTTAACAAGAGAAGCGAAAAAATATGTGGAGCCGGACGGTAAATCCGCTACATAAAAATTAAACTATTAGAGCGCTTACCGTCCTAGCTGTGACTGACCGCTCTTTCCGCGGTTACGCGGCGAAGAGCGACGAAATGTTCGTAAAGTTATTCAACTAACCTTACGCTTTTAAGGGTATATATTAAAAGTGCTTATGTCAATAATATTTTGTTGTTCAATCTACTTATATGCAATAGTAACTTCTTATACTGTAATAAATGATACAACGAACTTGTTGCATATATTTCTACATATTTAAACAACGTTATTTTTTCTACAGCGTATTTTACGCTTTATTTTTAGGATTTATCGGTAGTTTTATACATTTCTATTTGAGCGTTTTTTTGTAATATTTTTTTAAAAAAATAGACTCTTATAGTATTTGCTTATACATACAAAAATGATCAACGATCTTACCCCACTCCGTCTGACTTTAAATTTTCAATTAACCCATTTTCAACCTACCGTCTATTTATGGCTACTTAGTTATTAATGGGTCTTTATTGTGTTTTTGTTGCAACACATTGGATTTTGTTAATTCGCCTACTGGCTCCATGTAACCCACATTCGCGATCCTTTGGGATTATTATGTGTGTTCTGGTTTTCAATTCAGTCTTGCTACATTTCGCCTAAGAGCTCTTCATTACAAATTATTAATGTACTCATAATTGTGTGTATTATTATTTATTTTTAAATGACTAAATAAATACACTTAAATTTCAGGTTATATTTGCAGTAAATTGTATTAATTAAAATTACTCAAATATACAAAACCTAAGGGCATGTTAAAGTTATGCACAGCTTTATTTAAATTTTATACATAAACGTGTTGACATGGTAAAAACTAATTTATAAGATAGCTATAGTACTTGAACAAATAAAGTACTCAAAAACAAAAACACCTTCGTAACAACGGCTTCTCGCAAGCCGTTGTTCCAATCAAAAAGCCCTCCAAGGCATTAAAAATAAAAAAGCAAAAACAATAAACAGCCCTACTCGCAAAGGGCTGTTTTTTATTGCTGGCCGCGTTAATTGCATGCTGTATTTTCTTAAATGAACGATGCCTACAGAATGACATAACGCTACTTTGCTGAAGACAAGTAAACCTACATCGGCCATACGTTTAGAGTGTAGTTTCTGAAGCTTTTTATGATTATTGTGTTGACCCCTGTTGCTATCTTTGATACAATAATGTTCAACCTTAATCGATGCAAGGAGCAAGCAATCGCCAAGATTACCCGCTTGAATCAAATGATTCGAGCATCTCAATTACGAGTTATTGATCAAGACGGCAAACAGCTCGGCGTGCTATCTCGCGAAGAAGCACTACGACTAGCCCAGGAACAAGAACTTGATCTAGTTGAGATTTCACCAGAGGCAAATCCACCAGTCGCAAAAATAATTGACTGGGGAAAGTTCAACTATCAAAAGACGAAGCAGCTGCAAAAGAATAAGCGCAACGCAAAATCATTTGAAGTTAAACAAATGCGATTTGGTCTTAAGATTGGCGACCACGATTTAGGAGTGAAGTGTCGAAAAATCGAAGGATTTCTCGAAGCTGGGCATAAGGTCAAGATTACGGTCTTCTATCGAGGACGTGAACTTGCCCATAAAGAGCTCGGTTTTCAACTAGCAGATAAAGTTATCGCCAGTTTTGGTGATACGATCGCAGTTGACCAGCAGCCTCAATTAAGCGGCAAACAGTTAAATTTTGTGATTAGGAGCAATAACAATGCCAAAACTAAAAACCCATAGCGGTACAAAAGATCGAATTCGTGTCACGAAGAATGGAAAAGTCCTTCGCCGACACTCTATGAGCAATCACTTCCTTCAAAAGAAGAGTGGCGCTCGTAAGCGTGGGCTTGCAGGTTTAGAACCAGTGCAAGGTAAAGCCAAGAAAACCCTTAAACAAATGTTAGGAGCATAATAGAATGCGCGTTAAAAGAGGCGTCACTAGTCACGCACGACACCAGAAGATCCGAAAAGCTACTAAGGGTATGACCCGTGGTAACCGTTCAAGCATTAAGCGAGGGCGACAAGCAATCACCAAAGGCCTACAATTTGCCTACCGCGATCGCCGAAACAAGAAACGAACGTTCCGAGCCCTATGGAACGCACGTATCAACGCTGCTGCTCGCATGAATGACACAACATATAGTCGCCTAATTGCTGCTCTCAAAAAGTCTAATATTGCCCTTGATCGTAAAGTTCTTAGTGAATTGGCCGTTAACGAGCCAGCAGCTTTCACTGCAGTAGTAAAAACAGCTCAAAAATAAGCAGTTTCTACTGCAAAATCATTAGTATTATGGTATAATACTAATGTTAGGTTACCGGCTAATCGCCCCTTTCGGGGAGGAAAGTCCGGGCAGCATAGGGATATAACAGTTGCTAACGGCAACCAGAGGAAACTCTAGGGAAAGTGCCACAGAAACGAAACCGCCTGTTTACAGGTAAGGGTGAAACGAGCGAGGTAAGAGCTCGCAATTCGTATTGGTGACGATATGAAATGGTAAACCCTGTTTGCTGCAAGGAGATGTGCTCATATTGGTATCCCACCAGAGCCCATTGATAACCGCTTGATCGGCAGAGCAATTTGTCGACCAGATAGATGATTAGCACCCTATTCTAGTAATAGGGCCACAGAACCCGGCTTACACGTAACCTAATACTTAAAATCACCCCTATTTGGGGTGATTTTTTATTGTTTCAGGAGCTTGTTCATTAAGAATCTTATTTACCATCTCATCTGCTCTTCTGTTATGCTCCCTAGGAACATACGTAAACACTACTTTGGTAAATTTAGTAACAAGATTCTTTACGGCAACATTCAGAGGTATTAAATCTTGATTCTTCACCTTATATAGACCCTTCATCTGATTAATGACCAGCATACTATCCATATTGCAGTAGACTATCTGGGCCTTATGTTTAAGAGCCACTTCTAGGCCCAATTTAAGAGATTGGTATTCTGCCTGATTATTTGTAGTAACACCTAGAAATAGACCGTCTCGGTCAATGATCACATCGTCCATATTCATCAGCACATACCCGCAGGCCGAAGGCCCAGGATTACCCCTCGATCCTCCGTCTGTGAAGAGTTTAAATTCTGTTGGCGCATTTGTAGCTCCCACGCCAATAAAAGGCTCTGCGGGCTCCTCAGGAGTAAAAAAAACTATTTTAACAGGAGTCTCAAATCGCACTTGGGGCCCATAAAATTTCCTATAAAGTGTCAGTCTATCTTCTAACGGAGCAAGAGTTTCTTCTGTACCAATGTCATTCTGAGTAAGCTGACCTAGTTGCTTCTCAAGAATTTGAGTGATCCTTACTTTTCCAATCTCTTTCCAGGTCGTAGGATCAATTGGATTAACCTGGTCAATAAGCATCACAATGTCATTAACATGCAAATCTTTATCATCATTGATACGCCATGTGGCGTGACACTTCCCTGCTTGTATGAGGCGAGCTGTCTCATGATTAACCTTAAGAGCTTTCATATACCTGATTATCTCACAGATAGGTTGATTCCAGTATGGTCAGGGTGAGAGGACTTGAACCTCCGGTCTCTGGACCCCCAGCCCAGCGCTTTACCAACTAAGCTACACCCTGAAGGATAAAAACATCCGCATGGGATGTTTAAGGAGCTGGCAGCCAACATGACAACCTGGAATTAATCCCAGGTGGGGCTTCTCACGATACAACCACAGTCGTATACGGATATCGAAATCCCGTATGATAAGTATTCAGATTATCATATTGTTGGCACCAGCCTGTGTATCAGTATAAATCAAAAACTATCAAGCTACTAAGAATATATAAAGGCTATTCACAATATTACTAACTAGTGGACCAATGAATGGGAAGAATAGGAACATGAATAGTAGGATTGTCATTATGCCTCCACTTTCAATGGTATACATAAGACGTTGAACTGGTTCGGGAGCAAAGGCATACAATAAGCGAGACCCGTCTAATGGAGGAAATGGAATCATATTAAAGACAAAAAAGCCGAGGTTCACCTGAATGAATAAACTGAATACTGTAAATAAGTCAGTTCCTACCGCAATACCAGTTACACGCATCACTCCTGCGGCAATAATCGCAAGTGCAAGGTTCGTTAAAGGACCAGCTATTCCAATTAATGCAGCTCCAAATTCGCTAAATCGAACATTCTCAGGATTGAATGGAACGGGCTTGGCGATGAAAAATGGTTGCATACCAAAGAGTATAAGGACCATCGGCAATAGTACTGTCGTTACAATATCAATGTGTTTTAAGGGGTTCAGCGTGAGCCTACCGTGATCTTTAGCTGTTGTATCACCAAGCCAATGTGACGTAAATGCATGCATGGCTTCATGAATACCCATGGAAAGAATGATGGACGTGAATATGATTATTAAATCGGAGCCACTTAATTGAGAAAACATTCCCTTTAGTATACTTGACTTTACGACGTATTCAATCTAAAATAACACCTTGAATCTAATAGGAAATATTTTTCAATGCAGAAATGTGAAATCACAGGTAAAGGCAAGCAGTACGGAAGCAACGTTAGCTTTTCTCAACGACACACGAAAAAAGTCTGGAAACCCAATCTTCAGACCAAAACAGTTGTTGTCGATGGTAAAAAAGTAACTCTAAAGATCAGTACTCAAGCCATCCGCACACTCAAGAAAAAAGGTCTTCTCTAATAAGAAAATCTTACACATAAAAGAGCGCAA
This sequence comes from uncultured Candidatus Saccharibacteria bacterium, assembly GCA_903946795.1. GTDB lineage: Bacteria > Patescibacteriota > Saccharimonadia > Saccharimonadales > AWTP1-31 > CAJAXB01. Next base: position 5,451 of record CAJAXB010000064.1, read on the forward strand.
TATTGCGCTCTTTTTTAATACAGCTTAACACTACACTACTTTTGCTTTTCTAAGACAATGAGTTGCATTTGTTCACTTAACATATCTGATGATTTCAGTTTTAGCTTGGAAACGATATCCTTAGGCTCCATAACAAGGCCCTTAAGCGATTCTTCTAAGCTAATAGCCGGTACTGGGTAGGCAAGCCCTTTTACTTCATATTGGGTTGGTATGATAATCTTTGGTTCAATCTGTTTGATAACCTTTAGGGCCCCTACCGTATCGAGAGTAAAACCATGTCCACCTACAGGAACTATCAGGACGTCAACAATGCCAATAGCCTCAAGTTGCGCTTCCTTTAGATCCGGGTACACATGCCCAATAATGGCTAGACGAATGTTATCTGCAACAATCTTATAGATCGTCGCATTCTTCATATCTGTTTCATCTACATGAGCGCGTGCAGCAACTCCGCTTATTGAGACATTCGATGCTTCATACTCACCCGGACCGTCTATAATTAACGAGCCCTTGGGAGAGCTTCCTGTGAGGCGGGTAGTGAATAGTTGTATATCGCTCGGCTTAGCAACATCAGAACCACCCAATTCCTTAATATTGTCATCAATTACTACTGTTGCTTTTTTAGTAATAACCTTAATACAGTTTCCGCCGTAATATTGTAGTTCCATCTACTCCCCTTTTGGTTTCATTAAATCGTGCTTATCGACAAGAATTTGTTTTTTCGCAGCGTCAACATTTGCAATAAACCGATCGCTAATCTGTTTTCGATACTTGAAGTCTTGTAACGTCATAACAGTATAACGTATTTCTTTGCCTTCTTTTTTCTCGAGATCTTGAATGTATTTATTTAGTTGAGCCTGATTAATATCTCCCACCAGCAGCATATCAATGCCTGATTTTTCGTCCCGCGTAAATTGCCCTGTATAGAGAGCAAGCTCCACATTGCCCAAAGACTTTAAGTTATCTTGTACGGGGTTTGGGGTAGCGGTTTTAACCGCAGCCTTCACGGTTCCCGCTCCAAACATTGCTGCAAGAGGCTTGTAATAATCAAACGACTGGTTCACTTCATAGTAAAGCTTATTATTGGTCGTGTCTGATGATATGATCCCAATGCTAAGAAGATTAGAAAGCTCACGACGCACAGAGTTAATCTGCTCATCAATTTTTCGAGTAATCTCGCGAACATAAAAGGACCTGTTTGGATTACTATAAAACAATTGTAGTAACTTAACCCTAGTCTTTGATCCAAAAAGCTGTTCAATCATATTCCAATTGTAGCAGACTACCAGATAAAATAGTATCCTAAGTGTTCAATAATGTTGTTGATATATCTACAATTTTACTGGGGTCACTATACCATTGAATACTTTTGTTTCTTTTGAACCACGTACGTTGTTTTTTAGCTAATTGAGCTTCATATTGCAGACACATAGCCTTTGCTTCTTCAAGTGTGCATTGGCCTTGGATATAAGCTCGAAAAGCCTTGTACGCTGGTGCTTGCATAGGAGGAATCGTCCATCCATATTTTCTCTCTAAAGATTTGGTTTCTTCTATGAGGCCCTCTTTAAGCATCTCTTCCAAGCGGTGCCGACTTCGCTCTTTTTGCTCCTCAGGATCTACCTGCAGTCCAAATAAGAGAGTATTGGAGCGGAGGTTGCGCTGTTTGGGTGACTCCATGCCTGTTTCGGCAATTCGAATAAGATATCTTTTATTCTCTTTGTTCTCAGGCAATGGGATATGCCTTTGCTTGAGAACATTTTGAAGTTCTTCAATGGATGCACTCTCATATTGCTGACGTGCCTCTTTATCTACAGGCCGAAATTGGTAGTCATAAAGGATTGCGTCTATATATAGACCGCTACCGCCAACCAGTATTGGAGTCTTTCCTCGAGACACGATATCTTGAATTGCTGCGTCGGCGAGTTTTTTGAAGTCAAAAACAGTAAAAGCCTGGTCTGGAGAAACGACATCTAAAAGATGATGTGCCACCTGCTTTCTTTCTTGAGGGCTGGGCTTTGCTGTCCCGATATCCATGCCCTTATAGATAGTTCGTGAATCTGCACAGATTATCTCTCCGTTGCAGTTTAATGCTATATCGATCGCAAGCCTTGTTTTGCCGCTTGCAGTAGTGCCCACAATAACTATTAAGGGTGCTTGTCTATTCATGGTTTTCTAGGAACTGTTTCAGAGATGAAAGCTTTATCTTCTCTTCCGAATCCTTGAGGCGAATACTCACTTCTTGGGCTGCAACATCTTTTGGTCCAACAATAATAGTTACGGGAATTTTAAGACGAGACGCATCGCGTATCTTTCGGCCAAGGGATTCATTGCGATTGTCTACTGTGTAGCGCATCTCGTTATATCGTACAGGCTTCATCAGCACTGTATCATTCAATATAGCCTCTATCTGCTTCACATAGTCATCTACCGAATCGTTGATGGTTAAGATTCTCACTTGTTCTGGAGCGACCCAGTATGGAAACCAACCTGCCGTATGTTCAATATATACAGAAAGGAACCGTTCAAGAGAGCCAAGCAAGGCACAGTGGATAATAACCGGATGATCATCGGAACCTTCCTCGTTAACATAGACTAATTTAAATCGCTCTGGCTGTACAAAGTCTAATTGAATTGTTGCTACCTGATGTTCTCTACCTAGTGCATCGCTACCCATAAAGTCTATTTTCGGACCATAAAAAGCAGCTTCACCGGTAGCTTCAAAAAAGTCCAGGTTATTCTTCTTAGCCAATACACGGATAGTGTCTTCTGCGCTTTGCCAGAGTTCAGTAGCTCCCAGATAACTATCACTGTCATCTCTAAAACTGAGCCGTGCCCGTAAGCGTAAGCCTAATGTCTTATAAAGGGTCTGGACTTGTTTAACTAATGAACCTACCTCGTCTTCTATTTGGGAACGGCGAGCATAAACATGGCTATCATCTTGAGTGATTGACCGTACCCGACTCAATCCACCAAGTTCACCAGTTTTTTCATCTCTATATACTGTTGTTGTTTCAAAAAACCTTAATGGTAATTCCTTGTAACTTCTTGGGTGAGATGCGTAAATTTGATTGTGATGAGGACAATTCATTGGCTTTAAGGCAAATTCATCAGATGTTTCCTGACTTTTAACGAGAAATAGCTCATCCCCAAACTTATCAAGGTGTCCCGAGACAGCATACAAATTAGTTTTTGTGATATGCGGTATCCAGACTCGCTCAAATCCATTATCTTTTCGTAACTGTTCAGCAAAACTTGTTAGCTTTTCTCTAAGCATCGCTCCTCGAGGTGTAAACAAAGGCAGCCCTGAGCCAACAAGTTCAGAGGTCGTAAACAGATCCAATTCAGTGCCCAGTTTTCGATGATCACGAGCTTTTGCTTCTTCAATCATATGTAGGTGAGCATCAAGCTGCTCATTAGTCTCAAATGCGACACCGTATAGACGTTGCATCTGCGGATTACCCTCTTTGCCCCTCCAATACGCTCCTGCAACTCGTAGAAGCTTAAAGGCACCTACATAGCCTGTTGTTTCGACATGAGGCCCACGACAAAGATCAGTAAAATCGCCATTAGTATAAAAAGATACATCGGAAACCTTAGCATCTCCTTCTGTAATAGTACCAAGCTCGTCTTGGTCTAGGTCTTTTGCGACAGTAGTGCCTGCTCG
>CAJAXB010000065.1 GCA_903946795.1 uncultured Candidatus Saccharibacteria bacterium
ATATATATCAGGGTTTTGGGGTTGAGCGTACTGTTGTTGTGGCGCCTGTGGTTGCTGCGGAGCATCGTATTGGGGTTGAGCGTACTGTTGTTGTGGCGCCTGTGGTTGCTGCGGAGCATCGTATTGGGGTTGAGCGTACTGTTGTTGTGGCGCCTGTGGTTGCTGCGGCATTTGCATTCGTATCTCATGGCCTTCAAGGTAATTTTGGCGACTATCCAATATTAGGCGAGCATAATGGTCGGGATTCGGACAAAAGTCAAAGTGAAAGTTTTCCTGCTCTCCAGCTGTTTCTACAAGGAGTCGTCCATAATTTAAATACGTTTCTAATAGACCATGTTTTTCCACGGTTACGTCTTGAATTCGTGAAACATCTAACTGCGATACTTTTTTTTCAAAAATACTAATTTGCAGTGTTTGGGTGATGGAGCGATCTGTAATTACAAAATTACTCTTATAGTAAATGATAGTGGAGATTACCATAACGAGCGCCATAAAAGCGATAATCACAGCAGCAACTATGCCGCCCGCTGCATACAATCCAGAGTTATTGTCACGTGGTAGCAATTCAGCCATTAGAAAAATTAACAATCCACCCGCCAATATTAGACCCAAGACTGCACTTATATATAAACGAATAATGCCAAAGGGGTGCCGCTTGATGACTGCAAGAACTTTTTCATTAGGATTTATTTTGTTGAGCGTAAGACTGAAATCTTGTTTTGGTGGTTGCTGGTCCATATGAGTCACAGTATAGCATTTTCGCTGTAATAATTAATTTTGTTTTTTACCAAGATGGCGGTAGGCTTTAGGCGTAACTTTACGACCGCGAGGTGTACGCTCAATAAGGCCAATCTGCATTAGATAAGGTTCATAAAAATCTTCGATTGTACTACGTTCTTCTGCAGTTAGGGCTGCGAGTGTCTCAATACCTACTGGTCCACCGCTATAGTTATCGATTATTGCGAGCAATAACATTCTGTCTCCTGGATCTAACCCAAGCTCATCCACTTCAAGCAGCTCTAATGCGCTGTGGCTCAATGCAGCATCAATTATTCCGTCTCCGTTTATGTCTGCATAGTCTCTTACCCGCTTTAATAGTCTATTGGCAATTCGAGGAGTCAATCTTGAGCGCAAAGCGAGCTGCTCTGCCGCCTCAGGAGTAATGCTAATATGCAGTATCTCGGCCGCACGCTGAATAATGTGCGAGACTTCATCAGTCGAATAAAACTCAAGGCGATGTATCATTCCAAACCTATCGCGTAGTGGCGCAGCTAATGATCCAGTGCGTGTAGTCGCGCCGATTAAAGTAAACTTCGGAAGGTCTAGACGCAAGCTCTTTGCACTCGGGCCCTTTCCAAGCATTATATCGAGTTTAAAATCTTCCATGGCACTATAAAGGATTTCTTCGACAGTGCGATGGAGTCGGTGGACTTCATCGATAAATAAAATGTCTCCTTCTTGTAAATTAGTAAGCAGACTTGCAAGATCCCCTGCTCGCTCGATTGCTGGACCACTTGTGATTCTTATTTGTGACCCCATCTCATTTGCTATGACGCTCGCCATTGTAGTTTTACCTAAACCAGGAGGCCCATATAACAAAATATGGTCGAGTTGTTCATCGCGTTTTTTAGCTGCATCTATTGCAAGTTTAAGATTCTGTTTAAGACGCTTTTGACCGATATAATTTGCAAAATCTTTCGGACGTAGCGTTTGATCGAGCTCTTGCTCAACTTCTGTTTCATCAACTGCGCTAGTACTCACGATACGTTCAATTGCCATACGTGGTATTTTACGGTATTACAAGAAGAGCGTCGAATAAACATACATTTCAAGGATATTGCAATTATTCATAAAGTATGGTATTATATGCATATTATGATATGTAGAGAAACCAATATGTATATGTATAATTTTCACCGGTCTACGAGTGCTCATGTACCTGATCTGTTAAATGAGACTATCTTGGATCTAAGTGAAACGGAAACATATATACGTCCGTTAGAGGTGCCATACCCTCTTAATTTCCGCCTTATGGACGTTAAATCAAGCAATGAGGTTATGGAAAGACTGGAATACAATCAAGAGCATACATTACTTGATGAAATGCTTGGTGAAAAACCTGCGAGCGAGCAAGTTGGAGTCATGCCGCATGAAATAAAATTTTTTCCTATGGGTAAAAGAGTAGGTAGAATGAGTTCCGTCATTCAAGAAGAAGCTCGGGAAGAGGGCTTCAAGACAAACAACGGGGTTCGTTCTATATCCCTTGAAGTACTACCGATTAAGAAAGGTGAGTTCTTGCCAAACGATTTTCAAAGTGCTGCACGTCGTCTTGGAGCAACAAAATTCCAAGAATCACCGCAACATATTACGTTAGGCTGGCTTGACCTTGCGACTCACAGCGAAGAAATGAATGAGCGTAGAAATAAAATTCTTACGAAAATTATTGAAGTACTTCCCGTATTTCTGTTAGAGCCAATCGAGTTAGGTTAGGTTATTCATTGCTTGAGTGCACGTCGTATGCGCTCTTCAAGCGGTAGTTCGCTGTCTATGGAGCGTAGCGCGTTTTGTGCATCTATATCACTGTAGCCTAAAGCCATGAGCGCTTGTACGGCATCATCCATTGTGTCTACGCCACCGCGGTGCACAACTTCATCTGCAGCGGAGCCAACACTTACGCCAACCTTATCTCGCAATTCTACAATAACCTGTTCTGCTGCGCGCCTGCCTACTCCCTTTGCAGTTTGCAAGAATTTAACATCGCCATTTGCAATAGCATGTTTAACCCTATCATCTGAACCGGTATCTAGGATCGAGAGTGCTACTTTAGGACCAACATTCTTGACACTCAGTAGTTGCTCAAAAAGACTTTTCGTCTGCTTTGACTTAAAGCCGATAAGATCATGAGCATCCTCTTTAATATTTTCATAAATATATAGCTTGGCTTTAGTACCCGATGGTAATGCACCTTGATCTGTAGAAGTAACAAGAATACCATACCCTACGCCATTAACTTCGAGAACTACCATATGTGCACTATGTTCCGTAATTATACCTGTAAGTGTAGCGATCATTGTTCCTCCCTAATGCATATTATTGTACAGTAAGCGCATCTTACTGCGTGCGGATAGTCATACTGCAGCAGATTGCAGCAGCAAGAGCATCTGCAGCATCATCGGGTTGAGGCACTTGCTTCAGCTGTAGTAATACCCGAACCATTTCTTGTATCTGCTTCTTGTCCGCTTTTCCGTAGCCTGTTACAGCCTGCTTTATTTGCATTGGAGTAAATTCGTACAAATCAAGATGATGTTGCTTACCTAACAGTAACACGACGCCACGTGCCTGTGATACTGTCATGGCCGTTGTGACATTTCTTGCAAAAAAAAGTTTTTCTACAGACATAACACTTGGCTTAACGTCCTTAATAATTGATTCAAGCTCAGTATATATAGTTAATAAGCGTATAGAATCATCCTCATGTACAGGTGTTCGAATAACTCCCGCATCGACGAGCGTAATCTTCCCTGATGCATTCACATCAATAACACCAAAGCCAAGTATTCCAGTTCCAGGATCAATGCCAAGTATTCTACCCATTGTCTGGCCATTATATCCCTTGTGCGGTTGATCAGCTAGTCAATAGAAATATTATCAGCGATGTCGAAGTTGACGTGAGTATTCGTCACGTCATCTTGAGATTCGAGAGCATCCATGAGACGCATTATTTTTCCAGCTGTTGATTCATCTGTAATCTCAATAGTAGTGTTTGGCACATAGGTCAGTTCTGCTTCAGATATTTCCACTCCAGTCTTTTTGAGAGTATCTCGAACTTTTGCCAACTCTTTAGGGTCAGTATAGATGACGCTTTCTTCCCCTTCTTCAATCATGTCTTCAGCACCTGCATCTAACGCAAGCATCATGAGATCATCTCCAACACCTTTTACACGAATCATGCCTTTACGATCAAACTGAAAAGCTACGGCACCTTTTTCAGCAATATTTCCTCCATGTTTACTAAATGCAAGACGGACTTCTGGATACGTACGGTTAATATTGTCTGTAGCGCATTCAACGAGAATTGCCACACCACCAGGACCATAGCCTTCATACATGATTTCTTGAATTTGCTCACCACCTAACTTACCGCTTCCCCTATCAATTGAGCGTTGAATGTTGGCCATTGGCATGTTGGCCGCCTTTGCCTTATCAATTGCGAGCCGAAGACTAAAGTTCATGTCAGGATCTGCGCCACTGCGAGCGGCAATCGCAATCGCATTACCAAGGCGTGTAAACATGGCTCCCCGAGCTGCATCTTTTGCACCTTTTTGTCGCTTAATTGTTGACCATTTGGAATGTCCTGACATTTTTGCTCTCCAATTTTTTGGTATATGGACTATTTTAACACCGGTCGTATGTTTTGACTATCCTCTTGCGCCTGGCATATTGGAAGTCAGTCATGGTTATTTATTGACTTACGATACCTCTGGTATTACTCTAAGACTAATAATATGTAAGGATTGTAAGTTAATTATGGCTCAACAAACAACAACGAAAACAGCGACAACAAGCGCTCAACTACCTAAAATTACCGAATGGCCAGGTGCTTTCGGTATCTATAAATACTCGAAACAAGCAATCATGCGCAACATTAATACATTTATTGTATTGATTGTAATATCAACCATCATTAACTTACTCTCTAATACAATAGGCGGCTCCAAGCCTAGCTTGTTATTATTTATTGCTACTGTAATTAGTGCATTGCTCAGTGTAGTAATTTCAATAGCTTTATTGGTGGTGTACCTAGCGGGTATTAGTAATAAACAAATAAGTGTGTCTGAGGCCTTGAATGGTATTAGTAAATATTTTGTTAATTATGTAGTAGCATCAATTGTTGCAGGTGCAGCTGCATTAGCAAGCTTTATATTATTTATCATACCTGCCTTTTTTGTTATACCTCGACTTGTATTCACTCCATTTCTTGTCATAGATAAGAATCTGGGAGCACTTGATGCTGTACAAACGAGCTGGAATATGTCTAAAGGTCATGTAGGCAAAGTATACGGAATTCTTGGAGCAACTATTGCAATGTCCCTCCTTGCTCTCACAATTATAGGTATACCTTTTGCTATATATTTTGTATTTATGTATGGTGCTGCAACAGCAGTACTGTACAATTTTGTCTCAACTAATAAATAGTTAGATAACTAACAAACACATAGGATTATGTTTATGGTAATCCTATGTGTTTTTATTCTGGTCCCAAGGCTAACCATTGACATTTTACGAAAAATATCGATAATATAAGGAGTTATTTTTAACAAACGGGCCCATAGCTCAGCCGGTTAGAGCACCTGCCTTTTAAGCAGGGTGTCGTGAGTTCGAGTCTCACTGGGCCCTCCAAAT
>CAJAXB010000066.1 GCA_903946795.1 uncultured Candidatus Saccharibacteria bacterium
CCGTTATAGTTACGGCCGCCGTTTACTGGGGCTTCGATTCAATGCTTCTCTTGCGATGACATCCCCTCTTAACCTTCCAGCACCGGGCAGGTGTCAGGCCATATACGTCGACATTAATCTTCGCATAGCCATGTGTTTTTGTTAAACAGTCGCCTGGGCCATTTCTCTGCGGCCGACATTGCTGCCGGCTCCCTTTATCCCGAAGTTACAGGGTTAATTTGCCTAGTTCCTTAGCCGTGATTCACTCGAGCACCTTAGGCTTCTCGCCTCGACTACCTGTGTCGGTTTGCGGTACGGTCACTATTAATCATAACTTATCGGCTTTTCTTGGAACCTTATCCCCTCATTCGATTTGGCCGAAGCCTCCTCTCAACGAACTATTCCGTCAGTTCGTATGAAGCTCTAAAATCCGTCCCCGCTTCGAAACTAATAGTGGTTCAGGAATTTTAACCTGATTCCCATCGGCCTCTGCTTTCGCATTATCCTTAGGATCCGACTTACCCTCCGTTGATTGACGTAGCGGAGGAATCCTTAGTCTTTCGGTGTGAATGGTTCTCACATTCATTATCGCTACTTATTCCTACATTTGCTTTTCTGTACGCTCCAGCATCTCTCAAAAGACACCTTCACTGCATACAGAATGCTCCCCTACCCATTAATAAATTAATGACTAAGCTTCGGTACTATACTTTATGCCCGCTTATTATCGATGCCCGCCCCGCTCGACCAGTGAGCTGTTACGCACTCTTTAAATGATTGCTGCTTCCAAGCAAACATCCTGGCTGTCTCGGCAGTCAGACTTCCTTTGTTCAACTTAGTATAGATTTGGAGACCTTAGCTGTAGTTCTGGGTTCTTTCCCTCTCGGACCCGGACCTTAGCACCCGAGCCCTCACTGCCGGCTATATCTTATCGCATTCGGAGTTTGTCTGAATTTGGTAGGATGTGACTCCCCCGCATCCAATCAGTAGCTCTACCTCGATAAGACTCAACGCCGACGCTGTACCTAAATACATTTCGGGGAGTACGAGCTATTTCCCAGTTTGATTAGCCTTTCACCCCTACCCACAGTTCATCCGAACACTTTTCAACGTATACCGGTACGGTCCTCCAGTTGGTCTTACCCAACCTTCAACCTGACCATGGGTAGATCACTAGGTTTCGCGTCTACAGCCACCAACTTAACGCCCTATTCAGACTCGCTTTCGCTTCGGCTCCGATTCTTAAAATCTTAACCTTGCTGGTGACCGTAACTCGTAGGATCATTATGCAAAAGGCACGCCGTCACCATATCGCATGGCTCCGACCGCTTGTAGGCGTACGGTTTCAGGTTCTATTTCACCCGGATACTCTCCGTGCTTTTCACCTTTCCTTCACAGTACTTGTTCGCTATCGGTGTCTCAGTAGTATTTAGCCTTGGCAGATGGTGCTGCCGAATTCAGAGGGGGTTTCACCGGCCCCCACCTACTCAGGATACTGCTCGTCCTATATCTCTTACCATTACGTGACTATCACACTCTACGGTTGACCTTCCCAAGTCATTCAAGTTAAAATATAATTCTAAATGCAGTCCTATAACCCCGGGCTTGCCGTAACAAGGCCGGTTTGGGCTTCTCCGATTTCGCTCGCCACTACTCTCGGAATCACTGTTGTTTTATTCTCCTATGGGTACTTAGATGTTTCAGTTCCCCACGTTCGCTTTCATATCTAGTATGAATAGTTAGTCTTCAACTAACTGGGTTGCCCCATTCGGAAATCTACGGATATATCGGATGTGTGCTCCTCCCCGTAGCTTATCGCAGCTTATCACGTCCTTCTTCGCCTCTGAGACCCTAGGCATCCCCCATACGCCCTTCTTTTGCTCTTTTTTATCTCTTCTCAGTCTTTCCCATCATGTCAATGTACTCTTTTGGCTCATTTTCCAGCTTTCGCTCTCTGTTTTGCCTTCGTGGTATAAGCTCTTTATCTATACCTTTTGCTATTTTTGATTGTAGATTTTCGATTACCGATTTCTCTACAATCTTTGTTTTCCTAATTAACTAATTAAATTATTAACCAATTAGCAAATTTGTCTTTGTGGGCCTGCCTGGACTCGAACCAGGGACCTTTACATTATCAGTGTAACGCTCTAACCACCTGAGCTACAAGCCCCTCAATTTTTCTGAGTCAGCATCTGTAATTCCTTCTATGCCCACCCTTACTTTTTTTATACTAACTTATTTTGGAGATAAAGACTAACATTTTTTTGTTTTGTATCAAAGACCTTCCTTTATTGTTTATTTCATCAGTCTTGCAACTGATTATCTCTAAAAAGGAGGTGTTCCAGCCACACCTTCCGGTACGGCTACCTTGTTACGACTTAGCCCCAGTCACTGGTTCTACCCTAACGAAGTCTTTAACCTTCCGCTTCAGGTCTACCCAACTCCCATGGCTTGACGGGCGGTGTGTACAAGGTCCGGGAACGTATTCACCGCATCATGGCTGATATGCGATTACTAGCGATTCCAGCTTCATAGGGTCGAGTTGCAGACCCCAATCCGAACTGTGATAGGCTTTTTGTGATTCGCTTACTATTGCTAGCTCGCTGCACTCTGTACCTACCATTGTAGCACGTGTGTCGCCCTAGGCGTAAGGGCCATGATGACCTGACGTCGTCCCCTCCTTCCTCTCTACTTGCGTAGGCAGTCTAACCTGAGTCCCCATCATGACATGCTGGCAACAGATTATAGGGGTTGCGTTCGTTGCGGGACTTAACCCAACACCTCACGGCACGAACTGACGACGGCCATGCAGCACCTTGTTTCGCGTCATTGCTGACTTATACATCTCTGTATAATTCGCTCACATTCTAGCCTAGGTAAGGTTCCTCGCGTATCATCGAATTAAACCACATGCTCCACCGCTTGTGCGGACCCCCGTCAATTCCTTTGAGTTTCACCGTTGCCGGCGTACTCCCCAGGTGGATTACTTATCGGTTTCCCTTGGTCACTGAGGCTTAAACCCCAACAACTAGTAATCATCGTTTACGGCGTGGACTACCAGGGTATCTAATCCTGTTTGATCCCCACGCTTTCGTGCATCAGCGTCAGTTTATTCGTAGCAACCTGCCTTCGCAATTGGTATTCCTTCCGGTATCTATGCATTTCACCGCTACACCGGAAATTCTAGCTGCCTCCAAATATCTCAAGCTCAACAGTATCGATGGCATGTAAAACAGTTAAGCTGCTACTTTTAACCACCGACTTATTAAGCCGCCTACGCACCCTTTAAACCCAATAAATCCGGATAACGCTCGCCACCTACGTATTACCGCGGCTGCTGGCACGTAGTTAGCCGTGGCTTATTCTAATGGTACCGTCATTACCCCTCGCAAGGAGCACATTCTTCCCATTCAAAAGCAGTTTACAATCCAGAGGACCGTCTTCCTGCACGCGGCATGGCTGGGTCAGAGTTGCCTCCATTGCCCAATATTCCCTACTGCTGCCTCCCGTAGGAGTCTGGCCCGTATCTCAGTGCCAGTGTGGGGGATACTCCTCTCAGAGCCCCTAAGGATCGTAGCCTTGGTAAGCCGTTACCTTACCAACTAGCTAATCCTACGCATGCCCATCTACATCCTATAAATATTTCAACTAATCACGATGCCGTGTCTAGTATTATGCGGTGTTAATCCCAGTTTCCTAGGGCTATCCCCCTGATGTAGGTAGGTTGCATACGCGTTACGCACCCGTTCGCCGGTGACATTGCTGCCCCCTCGACTTGCATGTATTAAGCCTGCCGCTAGCGTTCATCCTGAGCCAGGATCAAACTCTCCATAGTAATTTCTTACATCGAAAGATCTCCCAACTTTATGTTTCGTCTCTATCTCCAATAAGTTAATGAACTTTATCCCACTTCATCGTGAGCTCGTCACTGTTTCCAGTCTCTCTATTTCTCCCTTCCGTCTTAATCGGGGTGCAAAGGTAAGAACCTTTTTCTATTTCCCAAATATTTGTAAGAAAAAAATTTATTTATTTATTTGAACTTTATCCCGCTACCGCTACATTCTGTCCGTTTGTTCGCCGTTTGGGAGTGCAAAGGTAAGACACTATTTCCCCCTTTTCCAAATATTATTTTATTATTCTTTTTAACCCTTTCTCCTAATTCATTGCTTTTCAAAGACTTTTGACTTTTATCCCCATAAAAATTCTTGCTTTTGTTATATTTATTTCCCCTTTCGTTATAGGACATTTTTCCCAAAAATATCACTCTTTCTGGATTGAATGTGTTTTCTTGGGAGCTTTCCCTCGATTATCTCATCACAGACTCGGATAGAAATATTTATATTCCTTGATTTGAATATTTTATCAATCTTCCAAAATCATTAACCCAACTACGCTACCGCGTGAGCGATAGTAGTTCCACTATCGCTCAACAACCAAGAGCCCTTTGTGGCCTGGCTGCTAAGCCGGACACAAAAGCAGAAATATAATCGAGCATTAGGATGCGAAGATTACGACCATAGCTCTGCCAGACCCAGAGCCCCATCGCACTATTGCCCTATCGTTTCTGGGGCGGAGGGGACACGCCAAAAAAAACCGTATTATAAATAGGATGTCTTTATAAAACTTGCTTTAGTAGATGCGGTCTTTCTTTTTCTATTTTGAGGATGAGTTCACCGAATAGTGTGTTGGCCCAAGCGAACCATTTTCTAGTAAACTTGGTAGCATCGTCTTTATCGAAGGATTCGTGCATAAAACCTGTATTGGCGTGGGTGTTTTTTAGAAACTTTAATTGCTGAAGGATTTCGGCGTCAGACTGTGAAGTCATGGCTCGCATTATAATGCTCATTGGCCAGATTTGGTTGATTAGCGTGTGTGGACTCCCGATACCTTCCGCTACTTTTCCCTTAAAATAGTATGGATTTTTGGAAGACAAGACAAATCTTCGGGTATTGATATATATAGGATCTGTGGTTTTCACAACACCTAAGTAAGGTAAACCGAGGAGATTGGGCACGTTGGCGTCATCTTGAAATAGGGCATTGCCAAATCCATCAACCTCCATGGCATAAATAGAACCAAACTCGGGATGCTTTACGATTGCAAATTGCTGAATGGCTTTTTGAACTTGTTTGGCTAGAAAGCTGCATTTCTCTGAGAAGCTGAGATCTTTATATATGTCCTTGGCTATTTCGGCCAATTGCTCCAAGCTTTTTACGGCAAAAAGATTGGAAGGAACAAGAAATGGATACTGTGTGGCATCGTCAGAAGGTCTGAAAGTGCTATGAATCATTCCATTTGGTTTGGTATGATTGCCATAGCCATTACCAGGCACGGTGTCTGTTGACCATGAAGTAGTACGGCCGAAACGATAAGGACCTTTTGAAGTCAATCTTTGCTGCTCAATAAAAGTGTCAACAATTAGTTTAGCTGATTTAATCCACTGATTGGTGAATTGCTCTTTTCGCCCAATTTTTTTCCAAAAAATATAAGACAATCTTATATGGTAGCAAAGAGAGTCGATTTCCCACTTGCGTTCGTGCAACTCGGGTTTCATGTCAGTATGGTCAGAGTACCATTCACTTTTTTCAGGCTTTTCATTGAAAGCATTGGCATACGGATCAATACTTATACAGGCAACTTGCCGATTTATAACAC
>CAJAXB010000067.1 GCA_903946795.1 uncultured Candidatus Saccharibacteria bacterium
GAGTCTGCATTGGCGTGCTTCTGGAATGAAACAATTCGAGCAACGACAATATGATCGTACCGTGGACCCCATTCAGTAACTTCTTCAATAGCACCAAGTTGGGAACCAATCATAGTTACAACTTCGTCGGTTGTCCAAGTTTTAAGATCAATATTACTGTAGTGTTGTGCCCAATTTATACTAAATTTCATGAAAACTGCCTCAAAAAGTCTAATTTACCAGCCTGGAAATGCCTGATGTCTTCTATATTGTTTTTCATCATAACCAGTCGCTCAATACCACAACCCCATGCAAAGCCGGTATATATGGTTGGGTCAATATCTGCCGCTTTGAGTACATTAGGATGTATCATGCCGCATCCAAGTAGTTCCAACCACATGTCAGCTTCAGTCGTGCCTTTACGTAATGATGCCGGTCGCTCAATTGCAAACTCGAAGCTAGGTTCGGTAAATGGAAAATAGAACGGTTGTAGTTTTGCTTTAAGATCTTGTCCAAAATATTCACTCATGAATGTCTTAAGTGTTGCGATAAGATTGCCGACGGTTACGCCCTTATCGATATATACGCCTTCGAACTGATGGAAGGTGTGTTCGTGTGTCACATCAACGTCTTCGTTTCGGAAAACACGGTCAGGAATAACAACAGCGATTGGTTTACCATTTTCTAAATTATCTTTAAATTGACGAAGAACTCTATTCTGCATTGTACTCGTATGCGCAGGTGCAATGAGACCATCTGTAGTCATGAACGTATCGTAGTCGTCACGTGCCGGGTGCCCTTCTGGGAAATTAAGAGACTCAAACATGTGGTAATCATCATCGATCTGACGCGACTCTACCGCCTCGAATCCCATGCGACTAAATATATCGACGATATATTCGAGTTCAGCCATAATCGGATGCTTACTTCCAAGTTTTGTAGATAGTAATGCAGGCCTCATATTTTCGGGAGTATTACTGTCAAATGGAGCGGTCACATCAATAGGGCCCAGTTCTTGTGCTTCGGCTTCGCTTGCATTAACCCAACCAATAACCTCACCTTTTAAGGCGTTTAGGTCTCTACCATATGAAGCTTTTTCTTCATTTGGTAGTGACTTCAAATTAGCCATTAAACCTTCGAGTGTTTTGCTTCGGAGTATTTGCTTTTTGTCTGACAATGAATCGAACTCAGTTTTGAGCGATTCTCGTGCCTGTTCAATGGAAATAGTAGGGGTAGACATATTGTTATAATTATACCAGTCTTAGCCGTAGGTAACTAGATATTATAAAAGCTTAAATGTAGCTGTTGGGTTACTGCTATACTACTGCTAATGACAAACGTATAGTTACGGCAAGGAGACATACAATGCCAACATTTTCATTCGACATCGTAAGTGATTACGATAAATCTGAAATCATCAATGTTTTTGAACAAACCAAACGAGAGCTTGATGCTCGATATGACTTTAAAGGAACCTCTGCTGCTATTGATTGGAGCGGCGATACAAAAGCAGGATTTAAGATTACTGGAGATAGCCAATATCAGCTTGATGCAATTGTGGAAATCATACGTAAGAAACTTGCAACACGCGAACAGAGTCAAAAACTACTTGATGTAAGCGCAGAGCCAGTTACGTCTAACCTCAAAATGACATGGGACCTTCCGTTTAAAAAAGGTCTTGATCAAGATAAAGCCAAAAAAATAACTGCAAAAATACGTGAAGTACTCCCAAAAGTTAAAACCCAGATTCAAGGTGACGAAATTAGAGTCATGAGTCCGAGCAAGAACGACCTTCAACAGACTATGGCGATCCTTAAAGAGCAAGACTTCGACTTTCCATTATCATTCCAAAACTTTAGATAGAACTAATTTTCGAGAATATCGAGTTGATGCACTGATACGTCATCAACGGCGCTACTGGCCTTGTCTGTCAGCTGCTGAACCTTATCAAGCTTACGTTCAATCGTACGACTCTTCGTCGATGCTGAATCAATTGTCTTTGTTGCCTGTACAAGTTTTTCGCGAGTCTTATCAAGCAGATCACCAAACTTAGTGAACTCACCCTTAATGCCTGTGAGTAATTCCCAGACCTGTCCTGTCTGCTCTGCAATTGCTAATGTTCTGAATCCTAGTTGGTAGCTGCTTAAAATTGCAGCGATGGTAGTCGGACCCGCAATGGTAACACGATACTCAGATTGCAGTTTTTCAAAGAGTCCTGGTTCGCGCAAAATCTCCGCGAACATACCCTCAGTAGGAACATAAAGAACTGCAAAATCTGTAGTTTTTGGAGGCTTGATGTATTTAGCCTTAATGGACTTAGCTTCGTTCTTCACGCGCGTTATCATTGCTTTTTGTGCAGCGATAGATAGCGCCTGATCACCCTTCTCTTGCGCGGCAACAAGTCGCTGGTAATCTTCTAGCGGGAACTTGGCATCAATTGGTAGATAGATGAAACCTTTTGGAGAACTTTTATCCGGAAGTTTGATAGCAAAATCTACCACGTCATTACTGGAAGGATTTACTTTTACTTGCTTGTCATAGTGGTCTTTAATAAACACCTGGTCGAGCAAGTTCTCTAGTTGTACCTCACCCCAAGTGCCACGTGTTTTAACATTGGTTAATACGCGTTTAAAGTCACTAACGTCAGATGCCAGATTTTGCATCTCACCAAGCCCTTTATGTACCATTTCAAGTCGTTCGCTCACGACCTTAAAGCTTTGCGTAAGACGTTTTTCGAGTGTGCTTTGTAGTTTCTCATCCACTGTTTCACGCATTTTTTCAAGCTTTTCAGCATTGTCTTTCTGGAGACTAACTAATCTTGTTTCCACGGTCTTTCTAATGAGTTCAAGTTTCTCATCATTCTTATCGCGAAGCTGTTCGAGACGCTTATCCAGGGAGTCCTTTGTCTGCGTGAGTCCACTTGTAAGTTCCTGTCGTAGGTCCTTATTCGCAGCATTGAATTCCTTACGATTGCGCATAAATTCATCACGCATGGCTGCGTCTAAATCACTCGAATTTTTCTTGAAGATCAAGAAAATAATGAGACCACAATTTAAAACCCCGACAAGTACCAACACAGTTTGCATGTATACAGTATAGCTTATCGGGGTTTATAGATAAACGCTGCTTATTCTTATTCAGCAATATGATGAGCTATTTGAATTGAAAGGGCTACAAGACATGCACCAAGAATCATAAGAAACGGCTGCAGTTCAAATAATCTTTTATTGGTAGATTTTTATGAATCGTTGGAATAATATCACTACGTGCAATATACAACAGGAACCCGGCGCTTATACCCATTAATATACCTGTTGGTAGTTGTGCGTTATTGCCGATCTGAAATGTAATTATTGCAGTCACAACAGATGCAAGAGCGCTTAATACATTAATGAGAATTACTGCCGCAATTGCATGCTAGTACATTGCTCTAGGCACACGTAATTAAGATATGGCAGCAAACTTATTTAATACTAGAATTGGCACTGTAAAGTAATACGCTCTTCTTCTAGGGATCGCTGATCTTGTGGATTTGTAACAGTTGCTATTTTCTGACGTATTTCTTCACACTTTGCAACATTCTCTTGTGGTTGTTGCTGGTTGGCATTTCGGCTATCTGCCTGATTTGTGCCGGTACTGGCAGGGTCAGTGGTTAGCTCGCCACTAGAATAGTAAAAATCACTAACTAACCATTTGTTATTGTTCTTTACGACCTTTACCCTAGCAGTTTTATTTCCGCCACCATCGACGCTGTAGAGCACGTAATAAGCTCCGTCTTTATTGGCTAACTGCTTGAATTTATAGGAGCCTTTTAGGGTAACTGCTGAAGATTGATAGAACAAGGATGTATCATCGTTTGGATTTTGAGAGTAGCTGAGTGCCTTAGTGGCATTATTGGTTGTCATGGCCGTCATAAAGCTATTGGCGGTGGCTTTAGCTGAGTTTTTTCCCATACCGTTTATACGCCAGTATGCACCTAGGGCTAGTATGGCTACTATCCCCACAGCGATGACTATAATAAGCACTAGCTTGGATTTGCCAGACTTTTTGTTAGTTGTCATTGGAGCTGGGGCCTGGGTGGGCACAGGCGACGAATTTGAAGCTGGTTGGTTATTAATGTTTGGTTGTGGTGTGTTCATATATATCCTTTCTATCTTATCAATTAAGGGTTAATTGCGTACCTTGGTACATAAAGTAGTGATCCATCACCCATCTGACCATGAGTATTATTGCCCCAGCATTTAACGGTACCATCCTTTATTAAGGCGCAAACATAGTAACTATATTGCGAAGGAGCAATAGAAGCGACAGAAGTTATATTTTGAGCAATAGGAGTAGTAGTTTTATCATAATTACCTGTGCCATTTGTCGACACACAGATACCCCAGCATTTAACGGTACCGTCAGCCATTACAGAGTACGCACCGTAAATTGAGACCGATATAGATGATACTCCGCTCAGGCCTGTTACAGTAACTGGAACAGAGCTATCTGTAGTTGTTCCATTGCCCAACTCGCCGTTGTAATTATCACCCCAACACTTTACCGTGCCACCAGTTATAAGTGCGCAAACATTCCCATAGCCGGCAGAAACGGAAGCTGCGCCAGTAAGACCTGTTACAGCAACAGGGGTACTGCTATCTATAGTTGTTCCATTGCCCAACTGGCCGTAGTAATTATCACCCCAACACTTTACCGTGCCACCAGTTATAAGTGCGCAAACATTCCCAGAGCTGGCAGAAACGGAAGTTGCGCCAGTTATACCAATTACTGTAACTGGTGTACTCCTGGAAGTAGTGGTGCCATTGCCCAACTGGCCGTCGTAATTATAACCCCAACACTTTACTGTGCCATCGCCAATCAAAGCACAGGCGTAGTCTCTGCCAAGCGATATAGCTCTAGCGCCAGTAAGACCTGTTACAGCAACAGGGGTACTGCTATCTATAGTTGTTCCATTGCCCAACTGGCCGTAGTAATTATCACCCCAACACTTTACTGTACCACCATTTATAATTGCGCAATTAAAGTTGCCGCCACTGGAGACAGTAATTGCACCCGAAAGGTTCTTTACTGTTACAGGAGATGACCTATCCAAGAATGTACCGTCACCCAACTGGCCTTGGTTATTAGTGCCCCAGCATTTAACCAAGCCTCCCCCCACGACCGAACAGTTATGGTCATTAGCGCTAGCTATAGACGTAGCACCGTTAATATTGGGTACCGCATAAGGTGTAGTTTTATCAGCTGTAGATGTACCATCACCGAGCTGACCGTAATCATTATTACCCCAGCATTTTAGCGTACCACCAGAAATCACTGCACAAGCAGAGGTATATTGCACAGAAACTTCAGTTACGCCACCAAGGTTAGGTATGACATAGGGCATACTACTAGCGTAAGTACTAGTACCGTCACCCAACTGGCCATAGTCATTCCCCCTCTTCCAGCACTTAACTGTACCCCCACTAATGACTGCGCATTTGGCAGATAATGACCTAGCGCCAGTTACGCCTGTTACAGCGCTGGGCAAATTAGTGTAGTCAACACCCCAGCACTTTACTGTGCCATCTGTAATTAGCGTACACGCATTATACCAATCACCGGAGAGTGCCGTAACACCCGTCAAGCCAGACACACTTGTAGGTGAATAGGAGCTGGTATTAGTGCCATTGCCCAGCTGACCGAAATTATTCTTACCCCAGCACTTTACAGTACCACCAGTTACAAGTGCGCAACTAAAGTTGTTTCCAAGATAAACTGATTTAACTCCAGTTAGCCCAGGCACAGTTACTGGAGCATAATCTTGGTTACTGGCAGTGCCATTGCCCAGCTGGCCATCGATATTATTACCCCAGCACTTTACTGTGCCGTCACTAATTACTGCGCAAGAAATATTAGATTGAGCTACAGCCACAGAAACAGCACCGGATACATTTACTACTGTCGTAGGGTTGGCCGTGGAATAAGCAGTTGTACCTCCACCGAGCTGACCACGGCTATTATATCCCCAACACTTTATCGTACCATCCACAATTAAAGCGCAAACATGGCCACCAGCAACAGCTACAGACTTAACATTGCTTAAGTTTGGTACAACTCCCGGTACAGTCCTTAGTTGATCGGCTTCAACACCTAACATACCAAAATAATTTTCACCCCAGCACTTTACTGTAGTATCCGCCATAACTGCACAAGACAGCGATCCATTACCTGAAACAGAACTTACTCCTGTCAGATTAGCAGTACTACTACCAGTAGGTGGTGTGTAATTAGCTTGGTAGTCGGCAGCAAAGTACCCATACAAATCCTGCACCATATCTGCCTGTCCAGCACTTATGAAAGAACTTGTACTTACAGTAGCTTTATTGGGTGCAGTAGCAACAATGACTGGGCCAGCAAGAGTCGTGCCGGCTGTGAAATTCATATTGCTAGCATTGGGCTGCGGCGTAGATGCCTGCCACGCGCGGTAATATCCACTAGCGGTTGGGTTAATTATAACAGTATTGGTATTTACACCAGAAGTGTAAATTGGCTTAGGAGATTTGGATACTATTGATATGTCTCTTGTAGATCCACCTGCTAGTGGGGTGTTGGTACTACGTGAATCATAAACACGCTCAGGATTAACCGCGTAGTATCGGCCCTGCTGAGAGGTTTCGGCGCCAGTAGCAGGAGTCTTGTAGTAGCCTGTTAAATCTAAAACAACATTAGTCGTGGCTCCCTGATTATAAAGGGCTATCTTACCATCTGAGCCGATAGGAATCGTTACCTGATTAGCAATATTGACATTCGTTGTGTAATTTAAGCTAGCCACTCCCGGCTTGGCAACTCCCGAAGGATAGGCGGTCATAAAACCATTAGCATTAGGTGCAACCGCAGTAAGTGTCATAGTTACGGCTTTGGCATCGGCAGGCACGCCACCTAGCCCGGCAACCTGCACACCAACCGTCTGCCCATTTGTAAGGGCTGTGCTAACTCCGCCTGTTCCATTGCGGGTATCTAGTATTCTGGTGGGGGCAGTGAAATTCATTCTTGCACCCTTGGCGCCATTAGCAGTTGCGTAAGAACCAAACACATCTATAACAACATTAAGATTGCCTACATTGCTTAGCATCTTGATCTTGCCATCGGCGCCGACCTTGACCGTTACCTGGTTAGTAATAGATTTACCAGCCTTATAATTAATACTAGATGTTGCTGGCTTTGGCTGATCGCTAGGCCAAATGGTGATAAACCCATCTGCCTGCGGACTTACTGCTGATAAATTTACCACCACAGAAGATACGTTAGTAGCAGGAAGGCCGGCATTTGCCGTGAGTTTAAGGGCCTGCTCGGTATTGGCAGCAAGTGGCTGGAGCCCACCTGTTCCATTGCGGGTATCTAGTACACGGGCTGGTGTTACCGCAGTATATTCACCTTCGGCGCCGGTCATAACCACGCCAGTTGCGGCAAATGATCTACTAATTATATATGCTCCAATGATAGCAAATATTACTATAAATATTGCTAAAGACTTTTTATTACGCGAATCGAACAAAGATGATTTCATTTTTGTTACACCTAGAGCTGTGTTACTTTCCATTTTTTACCCTTTTTTAATCTAATTCGATAATACATAATCATAATAAAAGATTCAAGACGATGCCGTGATTCTATTTGTTCCTGAGTTAAAAGATCTTGTGGCGGCGGAACACCTACAGCAATTTCTCTAGCTGTACCTCGCCCCAAGTACCGCGCGTCTTAACGTTTGTAAGAACTCGCTTAAAGTCACTAACGTCAGATGCAAGATTTTGCATCTCACCAAGGTCTTTATGAACCATTTCAAGTCGTTCGCTCACGACCTTAAAGCTTTGTGATAGACGTTTTTCGAGAGTGCTTTGCAGTTTCTCATCCACTGTTTCACGCATTTTTTCAAGCTTCTCAGCATTGTCCTTCTGGAGACTAACTAATCTTGTTTCCACGGTCTTCCGAATGAGTTCAAGCTTCTCGTCATTCTTATCGCGAAGCTGTTCGAGACGCTTATCTAACGAATCCTTCGTCTGTGTCAGTCCACTTGTAAGTTCCTGTCGTAGGTCTTTATC
Source organism: uncultured Candidatus Saccharibacteria bacterium (assembly GCA_903946795.1). Lineage (GTDB taxonomy): Bacteria > Patescibacteriota > Saccharimonadia > Saccharimonadales > AWTP1-31 > CAJAXB01. The sequence goes on from CAJAXB010000067.1 coordinate 8,061, forward strand.
CGAAGCATTAAATTCTTAACGGTTTCGCATGAATTCATCACGCATAGCTGCGTCTAAACCACTCGAATTTTTCTTGAAGATCAAGAAAATAATGAGACCACAATTTAAAACCCCGACAAGTACCAACACAGTTTGCATGTACACAGTATAGCTTATCGGGGTTTATCGATAAACGCGCTTATTCTTATTCAGCGACGTGATGCGCAATTTGAATAGCTAGCGCAACCAGGGCGGCTCCGAGAATCATAAGAAACGGCTGTAGTTCAAACAATCGTTTATTTGTTGATTTCTCATGAATCGTTGGAATGATGTCGCTCAAAGCTATATAGAGCAAGAACCCGGC
>CAJAXB010000068.1 GCA_903946795.1 uncultured Candidatus Saccharibacteria bacterium
GACCTTCAAGGTGTTGCGAACCGTAAGCGTGGCCGTTCTAAGTACGGCACAAAGAGGGAGAAATAAGTAATGCCTCGTAAAAAGACTAAAGCACTTGTTCGACCTATTAACCCTGATCGTCTATACGATAGCGTCATGGTACAAAAAGTTATCAACCGCGTCATGCTTGACGGTAAGAAGCAAACTGCAGAACGACTTGTATACGATGGTATGCAAAAGGCTGCAAAGAAGCTTAAAGTTGAAAACCCACTTGATGTATTTGATCAAGCCCTAAAGAACATTCAGCCTCATGTTGAAACTCGTTCACGTCGTGTTGGTGGCGCAAACTACCAAATTCCTTTTGAAGTTAAAGGCCAGCGACAAACACACCTTACAATTATGTGGTTCGTAACAGCTGCACGTGCTCGCCGAGGTATCGGTATGGGCGACCGTATTGCTGCTGAACTTGTTGACGCATACAACGGCACAGGTACTGCTGTTAAGAAGCGTGAAGACACTCACAAGATGGCAGAAGCCAACAGAGCATTTGCTCACTTTGCACGGTTCTAGCTATGAAAATAGAAGGTTACTGTGAAGACTGTCCTATTGTAAAGAACATTGAAGGTGCTATTCGTTGCGATAATCCAGGCCTGGACCAAGCAATTATTGAAGAACAAACTGAAGACATGGTTCGAAACTTTGGTCAGCACCTGTTGGTACTTTGTGAAGCAAAAAACGGCTACGGTATTGTAGATATTCGAGAAAACGCAGCGTGTAATAGATTAACTAATAAAGATGGGAACATGGTATAGAAATGGCATCAAAAAAATATCCATTGGATAAGATTCGAAACATTGGTATTATCGCGCACATTGACGCCGGTAAGACTACGACTACAGAAGGTATTCTTTTCCGTACAGGACTGAAGCATAAGATCGGTGCTGTACACGAAGGTGAAACAACAACCGACTGGATGGCACAAGAACGCGAACGCGGTATCACTATCGTGTCTGCTGCGGTCTCTTGCTACTGGAAAGATCACCAGATCAACATTATTGATACGCCAGGTCACATCGACTTTACCGTTGAAGTAGAACGCTCTCTTCGTGTTCTTGATGGTGCTGTTGTTGTATTCGACGGTAAAATGGGTGTTGAAAGCCAGTCTGAAACGGTATGGCGCCAGGCAGATAAATACCATGTTCCTCGCATCTGCTTTATTAACAAGATTAACCAAACAGGTGGTGACTTCTACAAATCACTTGATACCATTCACGCTCGTCTTAGTAAGCGTGCATTCCCAATTCACCTTCCTATTGGTTTCGAACAAGAAATAAATGGTGTCGTTGACCTTGTAGCCATGAAAGCTTATACCTACAAAGACTTTACCGATAAGGCTTTGGTAGAAACTGAAATCCCTGAAGATATGATGGAAAAAGTAAAGCGCTACCGCAGTCTTCTTATTGAAAACGCAGTCGCAGAAGATGAAGCGATTCTAGAAAAGTACTTTGAAGTCGGTGAAGAAGGCCTCAGTGAAGACGAAATTCGTACAGCGATTCGTTCTGCAATTCTTGGCGGTAATTTCTACGCTGTAACTGGTGGAGATGGCCGTGGTGTTATCGTAGAAAAAGTTCTCGACCTCGTTGTTGAACTACTCCCAAGCCCCGTAGACCGTGGTTCTACATGGGGAACAAACCCTAAGACTGGCGATGAAATAGAACGTAAACCTACGACTACAGAACCCTTTGCAGGTCTTGCATTCAAGATCGCAACTGACCCATTCGTTGGTAAGCTTGCTTACTTCCGTGTTTACTCAGGAAAACTTCAATCTGGAAGCTACATTATGAACAGCTCAACTGGCGAAAAAGAACGCGTTGGCCGTATCGTACGTATGCAGGCTGATAAGCGTGAAGATGTCACTGAAGTTGATGCAGGTGATATCGCAGCTATCGTAGGTCTTAAGGGTACGACTACTGGTCAAACTCTTTGCGATCAAGCTAACCCAATTGAACTTGAAAGCATTACCTTCCCAGAACCACCTGTGAGTATTGCTATTGAGCCAAAGACGAAAGCCGACCAAGAAAAGATGAGTACAGCCTTGCAGCGTCTTGCTGAAGAAGACCCTACGTTCCGCGTTAAAGTTGACGACGAAACTGGACAGACTATCATCAGTGGTATGGGTGAGCTACACCTCGAAATCCTTGTGGATCGCATGAAGCGAGAATTTAACGTTGAAGCTAACATTGGTCAACCACAGGTTGCATACCGTGAAACAATCCGTAAAGATGGCGTTGAAATCGAAGGTAAGTTCGTCCGACAATCTGGTGGTAAAGGTCAATACGGTCACGTATGGCTCCGACTCAGCCAGAACGAAGCTGGAAAAGGCTTTGAATTCATTAACTCTATCAAGGGTGGTGTTGTTCCTTCTGAATACATTAAACCTGTTTCTCAGGGTATCCAGGAAGCTATGAACAACGGTGTGCTTGCCGGCTATCCAGTAGTAGATATCAAGGCTGAACTTTATGACGGAAGCTACCACGATGTTGACTCTAACGAAATGGCCTTTAAGATCGCTGGTTCAATGGCGTTGCAGGCTGGTGTAAAGGTTGCAAGCCCTGTGCTCATGGAACCAATCATGAAAGTTGTCGTTGTAACTCCTGAAGAGTTCATGGGTGACGTCATCGGTGATCTTAACAGTAAGCGTGGTCGCATTGAATCAATGGAAGACTTGAGTACTGGTATCAAAGAAATTACTTCTTTTGTACCGCTTGGTGAAATGTTTGGTTACACAACATCATTGCGAAGTTCGACTCAAGGTCGCGCAAGCTCGAGTATGGAGCTTGATCACTATGCTGATGTTCCAAACCATGTCGCTGAAGCAATCATTGCAAAAAACGCGAAATAAGCACAAATTCCGGTCGTCCTTAGGGACTTTACAAACATCGGTAGTTCATCTATAATCAAACGTAATTGTTGTGAAGCTCTTTCGCTTCATGCAAATAAAATAGGTAATAATAGGAGTCCATAATAATGGCTGAAAGTTTCGATCGAAGCAAACCACACGTAAACGTAGGTACTATGGGTCACGTTGACCACGGTAAAACTACACTAACAGCTGCTATTACAGCAGTTCTAGCTAAAAAGCTACCAAGCGCAGTTAACAAGCCAATTGCGTATGACCAAATTGATAACGCTCCTGAAGAGCGAGCACGTGGTATTACCATTGCTACTTCTCACCAGGAATACGAAAGCGAAAAGCGTCACTACGCTCACGTTGATATGCCAGGACACGCTGACTATGTTAAGAACATGATCACGGGTGCTGCTCAAATTGACGGTGCAATCCTCGTTGTTGGTGCTAACGACGGTCCACTTCCACAAACTCGTGAGCACGTACTTCTTGCTCGCCAAGTTGGTGTTCCAAGTATCCTCGTTTTCATGAACAAGATGGACCTTGCAGATCCTGAACTCGTAGAACTAGTTGAAATGGACATCCGTGAACTTCTTGCAAAGAATGGTTTCGACGAAAACGCTCCTATCATCAAGGGTTCAGCTACAAAAGCTCTTGAAGGATCAAAAGAAGACGAAGACGCTATTATGGAACTTGTTGCAGCTATGGATAGCTTCATTCCAGAACCAAAGCGCGAACTCGACAAGCCTTTCCTTATGCCAATCGAAGACGTATTCAGCATTAAAGGTCGTGGTACTGTAGCGACTGGACGTGTTGAACAAGGTATCGTCAAGGTTGGTGAAGAAATCGAAATCGTTGGTATCCGCGATACTCAGAAATCAACAGTTACTGGTGTTGAAATGTTCAAGAAGAACCTTGATCAAGGACAAGCTGGTGACAACGTAGGTATTCTTCTCCGAGGTATCGAACGTGATGACATCGAGCGTGGTCAGGTTCTTGCTAAGCCAGGAACTGTGACTCCTCATACAGAATTCGAATCTGAAGTATATATTCTTACAAAAGAAGAAGGTGGACGTCATACTCCTTTCTTCAAGGGATACAAGCCTCAGTTCTACTTCCGTACTACTGACGTTACTGGTGAAGTTGAACTCCCAGCTGACAAAGAAATGGTTATGCCTGGTGATACAATCACCTTTAAGGTAAAACTACTTGCTCCTATTGCTATGGAACAAGGTCTACGCTTCGCTATTCGTGAAGGTGGACGCACTGTTGGTGCCGGTGTTGTTACTAAAATCAATAAGTAATATCCCATAACTTACAATGATAGGGCTCCGATACGGAGCTCTTTTCATTTGTAGACGAAATCCAACAAATAGTGTATTATAAAGTTACTATTAATCATGATGACTAAAAGTTATTAGATACTCTCTGTATAGATATCTCGTAATGTTACATCATAAAGGAGTTATTCTATGGCTGAAGCCAAGAAACAAGCAGATAATAAACAACGGATCCGTATCCGTCTAAAAGCATATGATCACAAGGTCATTGATCAGGCTGCAAAGCAAATCGTTGACACAGCGCTACGTACTGGTGCAGTGATTGCAGGACCAATCCCGCTTCCAACACGTCGCACAAGCTACACAGTAGTTAAGAGCCCTCACGTGTTCAAAAAAGGACGTGAACAGTTTGAAATGCGTGTGCACAAACGTCTTATCGACGTTATGGACCCAACTCCAAAGACTATCGATAGTCTTATGAATATCAGCCTTCCAGCTGGTTGCGACGCTGAAATCAAAATGTAATTCAGACCTCCAAGGAGGTATATGAGCAAAATTAAGCCTGCAAAAGAGCATGTAGACCTTAAACGAGGTGTAGATTATATTGGTGTCACAGTTAATTTCCTTGTACATGATGGAAATGGACGTATTTTGCTTCAAAAACGTAGCCAGCAGTGCAGAGATGAACAGGGACGCTGGGATATCGGCGGTGGTGCTGTTGAATTTGGCGAAAGTCTAGACGATGCTGTACTGCGTGAACTTAGAGAAGAACTCAATGTCACCCCCTTACAGTATGAGTTTGTACAACACTATGATGCGCATAGAGTTAACGACGGTACACCAACGCATTGGATTGCAATTACCTATGCAGTACACGTTAATCCCGCAGACGTACAGATAAACGAACCGCACAAGATCGATGAAATAGGTTGGTTTACACTTGATTCACTGCCTGAACCTCGTCACAGCATGTTTCATAAGGCGCAAGAAGTAGCTATTTCTAAGGGTATCCTAAAATAGTAGACCTCCATCTTGCTAGTGCTATACTGGTACTATATGGCTAATAAAAAACAGACTCCTGCACGAAACAAATCATTAGATTTTATATTTATACTAAAAATAGTAATCTATCTCGTCCTCAGTACGCAGTGGCTATACCTTGAGCGAGTCAACGCAACATATACAATTCCTATTCCTGTAGGTGCGTTACTCGCACTATTTTTATCATACAGAGACCGATTTCGAATTGATCGCAAAATTGAATATGTCGTAATCCTACTAGCAATGTTCGTGGGCTTCTGGCTTCCAATAGGATTCACTTTTAATTACTAATACTATGTAGTATTAACAACATATTGACAGGGGTATGTGTAATCTGTTAATCTGTATTGGTATATCAAAACCTGTTCTTGGTATGTTTGTAGGTTCACAGAATGTTATTTATTAAATAACAGAGGTGAAAACCGCTAACTATCAAGCATTTCTCATTTTGCATAAATGAAATGAGAGACTAATACAGCTAACAACGAGGAAATATGAAAGCATTTGTTACCCGCAAAATAGGTATGACAAGTATCGTATCTGAGGATGGTTCAGTTATTGCCGTCACTCTGCTTTCCGCTACCCCAAATACTGTTACCCAGGTTAAAACTGTCGAAACTGATGGCTACAATGCTATTCAAGTTGGTGCAGAAAAGTCAAAGAAAATTGGCAAGACTATGGCAGGACATCTTAAGGCAGCGAAAGCATCAAGCAAGCTCATTCGTGAGTTTAGAGTAAACGAAATAGAAGAAGACCTTAGCGTCGGAGCAGAGCTCAACGCCGAGGTCTTTTCAGTTGGTGATCTAGTTAAAGTAACTGGAACAAGCAAAGGTAAAGGTTGGGCTGGTACGATCAAGCGACATAACTTCCACCGCGGTCGTAAGACTCATGGTGGCGGTAGCTACCGTCGTCCTGGTTCAATCGGTTCTATGTACCCACAAAGAATCTTTAAGGGTAAGAAAATGGCCGGACAAATGGGTCACGAACAAGTGAGCGTAAAGAACCTTAAAGTTGCACTCGTTGATACAGAACTTAACATCATTGGTGTTAAGGGAGCTGTTCCTGGTCCTCGTAAAGGCATTGTTCTTATTCAAGGAGCAACATCATGAGCGTAGCAACATTTACAAAAGCTGGCGTTAAAGCAACTACTCCAGCCAAATTAGACAAAAACATCTTCGGAGTTACTGTTGAAAATCATGATCTTATTAAACAAGCATATGTAGCATACCTTGCGAACGGCCGTGAAAACCTCGCTGTTACTAAGACTCGTGGTCTCGTAAGCGGTGGTGGTAAGAAGCCATGGAAGCAAAAAGGAACTGGACGAGCTCGTTTCGGTTCATCACGTGTTCCAATCTGGCGCGGTGGTGGTATTACTTTTGGTCCAACAGGTCTTGAAAACTATTCACACAAAATTCACGTTAAGGCTAAGCGTCAGGCTATCCGTCAGGCACTATCTATGGCTGCAACTGAAGATCGTATCAAAGTTATTGATGCTTTTGATTGCAAAGACGGCCTTACGAAGCCAACTGCAGCACTTCTTATGAAGATCGGTGCAACGCGTCGAGTACTCGTTGTTGTTGCTAAAAAAGAAGCTAATGTCGTGCGAGCAACAAACAACCTTTCAGAAGTTAAAGTGGTAAGCGCACAATATCTAAACGTATATGACATTGTGAATGCTCACAGTGTTGTTATCGCTAAAGATGCACTTGAAATTATCGGATCATGGCTTGGTAGTGAAACTAAAGCGAAAGCTGAGGCAAAATAATGGATAAGACTATGACTCTCAAACCACGTCTCAGTGAAAAAGCATACGGACAAAGCATTGCTCAGAACGTATACGTATTCGTAGTACCTATTACTGCTAATAAGTTCACTGTAGCTGACGCGGTTCAGACACAATTTGGCGTAATAGTCACTCAGGTTCGTATTGTCGTACAAAAAGGTAAAGCTGTACCAGCTCGCCGCCGACGCGCACGTCCTGGTATCGGATACCGAGCAGATATGAAGAAAGCTTATGTAACCTTAAAGCAAGGTGACCACATCGCAATCTTTGAATCAGAAGAAGATAAAGCTACTGATAAAAAAGCAGCTAAGAAGGCAAAGAAGGAAACTAAGTAATGGCTATTAAGAATTTTAATCCTACTACTCCTGGCCAGCGCGGTATGACCACTCAAGATATGAGTGAGATTACAGCTAAAAAGCCGATCAAATCACTGCTTGTTATTAAGAAGCGTGTCAGTGGCCGCAACAACCAAGGTCGAATTACTACACGACACCGTGGTGGTGGTGCGAAACAATTCTACCGACTTGTTAACTTCAAACTTGCAGAAGGCAGTACAGCTGTTATCGAAGCTATCGAATACGATCCGAACAGAAGTGCACGTATTGCTCGAATCAAAGAACAAAATGGTACATACCACTACATCATTGCTGCAAAAGGCATGAAAGTTAAGCAAGTTATTTCAAGTGGTGAAGAATCACCAATCGAAATCGGCAACCGTCTTGCACTAAAAAACATTCCTGTTGGAAGTCTTATCTATGGCATCGAACTACAACCTGGACGTGGTGCGCAAATGGTACGAAGTGCTGGTGTCAGCGCACAACTCATGGCTAAAGAAGGCGAATACGCACAGGTTCGTATGCCAAGTGGCGAAGTACGTCTTGTTCTTCAAACATGTATGGCAAGTATCGGACGTGTTGGAAACGAACAGCACCAAAACATAAAAGTTGGTAAAGCTGGACGTAACCGACGCAAAGGTATTCGCCCATCTGTACGTGGTGTTGTTATGAACGCTGCTGATCACCCGCACGGTGGTGGTGACGGTGGTCGTCACGGTACTGCAAAGGATCCTCGTACTCCTTGGGGTCAGAAGACTCTTGGATACAAGACACGCCGACGTAAGAGCACTAATAAATTTATCGTAAGAAGCCGACATGCGGCGAAGAGGAAATAAGGAAGCACTATGAGTCGATCACTTAAAAAAGGACCATTCATCGATCCAAAACTCGCTAAAAAGGTGAGCGCTTTGAGCGATGATGACCGTACCATTATTAAGACATGGGCACGTGCTTCTACGATCTCTCCTGATTTCGTAGGTCGCACAATTGCTGTACATAACGGTAAAGTTCACGTTCCTGTATTCATTACAGAAAACATGGTTGGACACAAGCTTGGTGAATTCTCACCAACTCGTAAATTCCGTTCACACGGTGGTAAGCTCGCGAAAGGTAAGAAATAATGAGTGTTCTCGCTGTAGCTAAGGGCGTAAACATGAGCCCACGAAAAGTAGGTGTTGTAGCCGCTTTAGTACGTGGTCGAACTGTTGAAGACGCACTTGTAATCCTCGCTCATGTACCTCGCGCGTCTGCTGTTCCTGTGCGCAAAGTTGTTGCAAGTGCAAAAGCTAACGCTGAGCACAACCACAACCTCAAACCAGATACTCTTGTTATTACTGAAATTAGCGTTTCTCCTGGAACTCCAATGAAGCGTATGCGACCTGCAGCACAAGGACGTGGTCTCCCTTTCCTTCGCCGCACATGTCACATTCGTGTTGTAGTTGACGGTGAAGCTCGTGTAGCAAAGAAGGCTGCGAAACCTGCAACCGTAAAGAAAGAGGCAAAATAATATGGGACAAAAAGTAAATCCTATCAGCATGCGTCTTCAGGTCAATAAGGACTGGCGTAGCAAGTGGTTCGCAAGCAAGCGTGACTATGCAACGTATCTTTCTAAAGACTTGAGCGTACGTAAACTTATCAATGATAAGCTCGGAAGCCGTGCTGCTATTAACAAAGTAGATATTGAGCGATCTCCAAACCTTGTAACAGTTACGATCTATACAGCAAAAGCTGGTGTCGTAATCGGACGAGGTGGAACTGGAGCTCAAGAACTGAAAGCTGCAATTGAAAAGATTTATGGCGCACAAACTCGCGTTAACATTGAAGAAGTTAAAAAGCCTGAACTACACGCTAAACTCGTTGCTGAAAACATTGCGCACCAAATTGAACGACGTATCTCTTTCCGTCGTGCAATTAAGTCAACTGCTGCAGCTACTATGCGAGCTAATGCAAAAGGTATCCGCGTTGAAGTATCTGGACGTCTTAACGGTGCTGAAATGTCACGACGCGAAAAAGAAGTACAAGGTAGTGTCCCACTACACACAATCCGTGCCGATATAGATTACGCTGCTGCACGAGCTCAAACTCCAGCCGGCATCATTGGTGTAAAGGTATGGATTTACAAGGGAGAGGCAAACTAATATGTTAATGCCAAAACGAACTAAGTATCGAAAGGTACGAAAGGGACGCATCACTGGTGTAGCGACTTCTGGAAACTACATCGCTTTTGGTGACTACGCCCTTCAGAGTCTTGGGTCTGACCGAATAACATCTCGTCAAATCGAAGCAGCACGTCAGGCTATGACTCGTTACATCAAGCGTGGCGGTAAGATTTGGATTCGAATCTTCCCACACACTCCAGTAACTCGTAAGCCACAAGACGTAAAAATGGGTAGCGGTAAAGGTAATCCTGAGTTCTTCGTAGCAAAGGTACGCCCAGGTACAATCATGTTTGAGATGCAAGGTGTTCCAGAAGACATCGCTCGGGAAGCTATGCGACTTGCAAGTCACAAACTACCTGTTAAAACCAAATTCTTGGTCAAGGATGAGGCATAACTATGAAAACTATTGATATCAGAAAATATTCAACTGCTGAACTGGCAACAGAAAGCACTAAACTACGTGAAGAAATCGCTGAATTGCGGCGCCGTGTACATATGGGCGAGCAGCAAAATACTCGGCTGATTCGAAGTAAGCGTAAAGACCTAGCTCGGATGCTAACCGTACTTAGCGAGCAGCTAGCAAAGGAGAACGCGTAATGGCTAAAACACTTACTGGAATCGTGGTTTCTAATAAGACCGACAAGACTATCGTAGTTTCTGTAGTTACTCATAAGAACCACCCACTATACCGAAAATCATATGTATCAACGAAGCGTTTCATGGCTCATGATGAAAAGAATGAAGCACAGCAAGGCGATACAGTGATTATCAGCGAAACACGACCACTCAGCGCACGTAAGCGACATACACTGGATAAGATTGTCGAGCGTGCAGCAATCCGACAAGAAGAATCAGTAGAGGCTATTACAGCAGAGCCAACTGAGGAGACAAAAGAATGATCCAACAAGAATCTAGACTAAATGTATGCGACAACAGCGGTGCTAAGGAAATCCTTTGCATTCGTGTGTTAGGTGGTACCCGACGTCGTTATGCTCGAGTTGGTGACGTTATTGTCGCGACTGTTAAGCAAGCTAACCCGCAGGGTAATGTTAAGAAGAAATCTGTTGTTCGTGCTGTTGTTGTACGTACTAAGTACGCTATCAAACGAAAAGATGGTTCAACTATTCGTTTCGATGACAATGCCGCTGTAATTATTGGAGATGACAAGTTGCCTAAGGCTACTCGTATTTTTGGTCCTGTTCCTCGTGAACTTCGTGATCAAGGCTACGCGAAGATCATCTCTCTCGCTCCGGAGGTACTATAATGACTGCATCTAAAACTATCTATAAGATCCGCATTAAGAAGGGTGACGAAGTTATCGTACGCTCTGGAAAATATAAGGGTCAAACTGGAAAAGTCGTTGCCACACACCCAACACTGAACAAAGTGACTGTTGAAGGCATTAATATTGTAAAACGACACGTCAAACCAGATAAACAAAACCCACAAGGTGGAATTATCCCAATCACAAAGCCTATTGATGTATCTAAGGTCGGTATCATTGACCCAAGTACAAAGAAGGCAAGTCGTATTGGCTACAAGCTCGATAAAGACGGAAAGAAGACACGTGTATTTAAGAAATCTGGAAAGGAGATCAAGTAATGGCTACTAAAACTACACCATATGTTGCTCGCCTAAAGGATCTCTATAACAAGCAGTACGCTGCAGAGCTTCAAAAAGAACTTGGATTAGCGAACCCACATCAGGTTCCACGTCTTGAAAAAATTGTCGTAAACGTCGGTCTTGGTCGTGCTAAAGACGATAAGAAGATCATGGAAACTGCTTCAAACACGATTCGTAAAATAACTGGTCAAGAACCAATTGATACCGTTGCAAAGAATTCTATTGCTGGATTCAAACTTCGTGAAGGAAACAAAATTGGTATTAAAGTAACCCTTCGCGGTAACAAGATGTACGAATTTGCTGATCGTCTTATTAATATTGTACTTCCTCGACTACGTGACTTCCACGGCGTTAAGGCAGGTGCTTTTGATAAGTCAGGAAACTATAGTATTGGTTTTACCGATCAGTCAGTATTTCCAGAATTAACGTTTGAA
>CAJAXB010000069.1 GCA_903946795.1 uncultured Candidatus Saccharibacteria bacterium
GCCATCATAAGGCCAATGACCTCTGCAGAGCCATACATATACCAGATTGTATCATTCATAGTTTTATACGTACGCTTATCTAAATCTGCCTGCATAGCATCAAGAAATGATTCAACCCAAGCAGTATCAAATTTATATTTTCGTACAACGAACACTATATTTTTAATAACTCGCTCATCAATAGAATCAGTATCTTTTGTAGATGTGTTAAATTTTGGATCTTTATGGGCTGCATCCCAGCGTTTTCTTAAGGATAGGAATGCTTTTTTATTTGCAGGCACAGTATCAACATAATCGTCGGCCACTCTAACAAAACTATACAGCTTAAATACATCATCCTTTATTTTTTTAGGAAAAAAAATGGAACTAAAATAATATGTGGTGCTGCCCTTTCGAAATATATTTTTTTCTGTTTTCACAATAGTGCTATTGTAGCGCTACATATTTCGAATTAACAAATAATCGGTAAGGCTTTTAAGGAATGCCGTTTGTTCTTCTGAGAAATGAGGGTTCTTTGCAAGCGCAGCTTGAGCGAGCCGAACGTGCTCCGCAGCGCGTTCTTTTGCAAAATCTAGTGCTCCGCTGCTCACTAATATGTCTTTGACTCGCTGAAACTCAAGCTGAGTCAACTCGGTATTACCAAGCATCTGCAATAGAAAATTCTTATCTGCGTCCGCAGCATGATCAAGCGCGTGTATAGTCAGGAGCGTCCGTTTACCTTCCTTAATATCATCAAGTGGTGATTTTCCGCTTTCGAATTCTGTTCCAAATACACCAAGGTTATCATCTCCGATCTGAAATGCTAGACCGGCATTCATCGCAAATGAAACCATACTTTCTACTTCTTTATCGCTCGCACCAGCAAGAATCATACCAAGCTGAAGAGGGCTCAGGAACGTATAGTGTGCAGTTTTCCATTCAAGTACATTCATCACTGCTCTCTCGTCAACTTCATTACCGAGGACTTCATTAAAGACGTCGTTTGCTTGGCCATAACCAGTAACTACCAGGCTCTTATTGAGCGATACTATAGCGCGTAATGCAAGCTCCGGCTCAATATCGAGCTCAGCAAGCATAACTTGGGCAGTATGACAGGCGACAAGTGATGCATGAATAGCTATTGACTCTCCAAAGTGAATATCATCATTGCCAAGACCTTTTTGTCGGTAGTAATCGGCCATTATTAAGTGGGCGGGAAGTCCACCTCTCCGAACTGGCGAACGATCATTGATATCATCAATGACGAGTAAATATGCATGGACCAACTCTAAAACGCGAGCTGCACGAAGTATCATTGCTGCGTCTGTACCACCCGCCATTTCGTATCCAACCATAGCAAGTGCACCACGGATACGCTTACCCCCACGTTTTAATATAGAGATATAGGCATCAATGGCGACACGAGAATTAAGTCCAAACTCTTGCAGGGTGCTCTTTTCTTGTGCCTTTGCATAGTTTTCAATGTCCTGGTCTATAAGTACTTTATAGGCAGACAACTGTTGTTTAAATGCAGTAGCATTCTCGCTATGTTGTTGTTCCATTTAAATGAAATTATACCCTCTTTTTATACAATGCCTAAGGTTTCTTCAACCTCTTTTTTAAATGCTGGAATACTATTCCCGTTATTCATGATCACTACATTAGCCATTTTCTTCATTTCTGGTATGTCGATTGCAGTCTTATCTTTTGTTGGATTATCCGATTCCGCTTTTTCAGACGCAAGAAAGTCATCAAATGAAACTGTGACGTCATTATCATCACGTTTTCGACTAAATGCCCTGTTGTATCGTATCTTTGCGTCCGCATCAACAAAAATAAGCATCCCCCCTAGTTTCTGAATCATCTCAGCCTCTCCAATAGACCGTATGCCGCTTGCTACAAGTCCACCTGGGTATTGTTTTTCATTTTTCCGATATTCATCATATGCGAGCTCTACGAGTGCCCCAGGACCTTTCTCTTTGCGCAATGCCATTGCGAATGGGTCATTACGCACTAATAATGCCTTCGGGGAGTCTCCATACTGTTTCTTTTTCTCGGCACGCAATATGTCTCCCGTTGAGACATGCATAAAGCCATGCTTTTGCGATAATAACTCTCCGACAGTATCTTTGCCGCTAGCGAACGTACCTGCAAGTCCAATAATCTTCACTTTTTTGGCCTTTCTATGCAATGTAATCGTGTAATTTTTTAGCGTCTTTATGTTTACGAAGTTTTGCCAGAGCTTTTGCTTCAATCTGTCGAATACGTTCGCGGGTCACATTAAATTCTTGTCCCACTTCTTCAAGCGTATGACTCTTTCCATCCTCGAGACCAAAACGCAACTTCAAGATCTTTTGCTCACGTTCTGTGAGTGCACCGAGCATGTCTTTTACATGCTCCTTGAGAAGTTGTCCTGTAGCAGATTCTTCAGGACTTACACTATCTTCGTCTTCAATGAAGTCACCCAGAACCGAATCCTCTTCGTCGTCGCGAACGCTGGCATCAAGGCTGCTAATATCTTGCTTGATCTTCATAATGTGTTCGACTTTTTCTACGTCGATTTCCATTTCTTTGGCTATTTCTTCATTAGTAGGCTCTCTATTCAGCTCTTGGGTGAGCCGTCGCTGAGTGCGAAGTAGCTTGTTTATCGTCTCAACCATATGCACGGGAATGCGAATCGTTCGAGCCTGGTCGGCAATCGCTCGAGTAATTGCCTGGCGTATCCACCAGGTAGCATATGTACTAAACTTAAAGCCCTTGTCTGGATCAAATTTTTCTACGGCACGTAGTAATCCAGTATTTCCTTCTTGGATAAGGTCGAGTAGATCAAGTCCGCGTCCCACATAGCGCTTAGCAATGCTCACTACGAGACGCATATTAGCTTCTGCCATTTGGTCCTTAGCCTCTTTATCTCCTGCAACAACGCGTTTTGCGAGAGCAAGCTCTTCGTCAGCCTTTAGTAGTGGGATTTTACCGATTTCGCGCAAGTAGAGTCGAACTGAGTCGTCAGCGACATCATCTAGATACACTTGATCGGTCACTACAACTTCTTCATTGTCTTCTGCAACCCAGGCATCACTAAATTCAGGACCCGTTGGATCTGATGCGGTAACAATCTTTATGTTATTGTCAGCAAGTTCTGTATAGAGCTGATCCAGAACATCAACATTGTCTGGTGTATCTGGAAATACCTCAGTAATATCTCTTTGATTAATTTCTCCAGCTTTTTTTGCCTTTTCAACAAGACTTGCTCGTAGTTGCTCAACAGTTATTATTTCTGGTTCTTTTTTTGGTGCAGATTTCTTTGGCATTATTTTGTGGTCTCCTTAGCTGATTTTAATAGAACATCGAGTTTTTTTGCTGATTCGAGTAGTGCTTCCAACTCTTCATCATTCGCCTGCTGCATTGCGGTAGCGAGCGCTGCTTTTTTTAGTTTTACGTATGTTTCTATCTGGCGGACCTGCAATCGAGCGGCTTCGTAACGAAGCTCAATAACCTCGAGGTTCTGATAGAGCTCTTCATATAATAATGATAAAATTGTACCATATTCTGCCAAGTCCTGCAAAACGGCAGATGATACTACAGGATCATAATTCAAGTCCGGTTTTGCTTTAATAAGAATAAGAAGCTTTTGTGCTCTTTCTTGAGAGAACATATCTGCACTCAATGGGTCAAGATATGGCCGTAGACTCGGTAGGAATAACCCCAGAGCCAAGAGCTTATTCTCGACCTTAATGGAGTCTGCATTACTACTCTTTACAACTGGCATAGGTTGTACATATTTGTATTTTTTAGCTGCAGGTTGGGCAGAAATTTTTTTACTTTTTTGTCTGAGTGCATCCACGCTTACCGAGAGTATTTTGGCAACTTTGCTGTAATAATGATCTTGCTCAACACTATCATCGAGACTCTTAATGACTTCAAGTGTCTTATCGCTAAATGTGCGCTTACCTTGTGCGCTCCCCAGATCTAATTGTTTTGAATAAATATCTATAATCCAGTCCACAACATACTGAGGTTTTGTAACTACCCTGCGCCATGCTTCGGGATCTTTTTTGCATAACTCATCAGGATCTTTACCGTGGGGCACACTAATAATACTGAGGTTAACGCCTACTTTACTGGCTATAGGTATAGCGCGTTCCGTCGCTTTTAATCCTGCATTATCCTGGTCAAAAGCGAGTCTAATATCTGCAGTAAAGCGGCTGAGCGCCTTAAGATGTTGTTCGGTTAGTGCCGTTCCAGCTGTAGCAACAACATTTTCAATGCCAGCCTGGTGACTCGCAATAACATCAAGATTTCCTTCAACCACTACGACATATCCAGCTTTTCGTATGGCGTCTTTTGCTAAATGTAGTCCAAATACGTGTCGGCTCTTGTCGTAGACAGGACTTTGAGGTGTATTTATGTACTTTGGTGCATCAGGATTAGCATCAAGTTGTCGAGCAGTAAATCCTATAACTCTTCCTGTTCCATCCATGAGTGGTACCATGAGGCGTCCGCGGAACATGTCGCTAAATCCTTTGTATCGTTTCGTTCCAAGACCTGCATTTTTCATTATTACTTCGCTAAATCCTTTAGAACGAAGAAATGTTACTAACGCCGTATCCTGAGCTGGAGCATATCCTAAACGAAAAGTAGTTGCAGTTTGTTTTGTGAACTTTCTTTCATGCACTACATACTCAAGTGTTGTACGTTTTCTACTTAAATGCACTTGGTAAAATTTGGCTGCGAGTTCAAGCACTTCAAACAGTTTTTCTTTTTGCTTACCTGCTGTTCCAGTCCCCTTGGATTGAAATTTAGTTAGATCTACACCCGCCTGCCGTGAAAGTAGTTCCAAGGCAGCCTTAAAATCAATGCCCTCACGCTCCATGACAAAGCTAAACATATCTCCACCTTTGCCGCTACTAAAGTCATGCCATATTTGTTTCTCAGGACTAACCATCAGACTTGGAGTCTTTTCTTGGCTAAATGGACTGAGCCCTTTAAAGTTTCTACCTGAGCGCTTGAGTTCAAGATACTGACTAACAACATCCTCAATACTTAAGCGGCTCTTTATTTCATCTACGGCATCCATACCACTAGTCTATATCTGTTCTAGAAATCCTGAAAGCAATAGCAACATGCCTGACTCAATTTCCCTCATTTGCATACCTATTGCGCGGGCTCTTTTTTGAGCTACAGCCAAAATAGAATCGAACACTTTAGTGGCTAAACCAATAACTTGTCCCATTTATACAATGTTTTTCTGCCTCTTCCTTGCTGCACATACATTCATTAGGGACAGAGTTAAAAGGCGCGGTTTCTGTTCTTTAAGAGGACGTAAAAAGATCTACACCGTTAGTAAATGACTTCGCTCCTTGGCCGCTTGCATAATATTGTGCACCTGTTGCTCATTAAGATTAATGCGAGCACCGTCTGTTATGAGTCGTTTTGTGTCTGAAGCGTCAAAGCCACTATCATAATCTGGAGTGGGTTTCTGCAAATCCATCACGTAATTTCGTAATGTGACTGTAAAATTATCTAAGTGAAATGCGAGTTCGCCTAATGTCTCTTGAGATAACTGTGGATGACCTTCGCTGTCAAACAATGGACGTAATACATTCATAAGTTCCTGTCGCAATACTGGACCTCCGTAAACAACTCCCGTGATATGATCGTCAGAGATATCATGCTGGTAATATTCTTCAGATGCTGTAGCGACAGGATACCTCCCTTCGCTATATGATCTGAGGTATCTTTCTGGATCAATCAGCGTAGTTTCAGGCAGTAGCTCAACATCTACGTCAAGTTCTGCAGCTCGTCTCTTAACTGTTTCTGGGGTTGGCACAAACGTTTGATTGTCCTCAAAGTGAAAGCCCAACCGTTGCAAAATAGGATGCGAAACAGGTTCGATTTGATAACTCTCATAATCCCCAAAAGCATACCGAGACACTACTTTATCTCCGTTGCGATCTTCAATATCCAGTGCATATTTAAAGATAGAGTCGTCATGATCCCCGAATGTATCTCCAAAACCACCGTTATCTAGCGTATTAGACTCGGCTGCCCCTAAACTACCCTCAACCGTATAGTGCCCAGGCTCTAAAGCATCCAGAGCAGCAGGACTAATTCGTGAAAGAGGGGGATCTGCTTTTGGATAGAATATATTCACTGGAACGTTTGTTCGTGCATCATGCAGTCCAAGTCGCTCTAACTCTTCGCTCACATGTAATGATGCATCGTGCTCTTGATTATATTGGAGATCTTCAGACATGGTATTTAGTAGTGCTCCTGCTTATTAGTAATGGTATAACGCAAATGGTGTCATGACAATAACGCTATGTCAATTACTTAAGTTTGTTGTTGCTTCTTAGCTTATGTTTAAATATAAGTATGAAGCCCGACCAACCAAACAATCAAGGACAAACGCCTTCTGCTCTACCGCAATACGACTTCATAATGAATACGGGCAATCAGCCGAAAAAAAGTAAGCTTGGCCTTCCTAGCGGCAACTCCACAAAACAACGAGTCCTCATTGTTACCGGTGGAGCTGGTATTTTGCTTATTGTTGGCTTTATCGTTATGTCTTTATTTGGCGGCTCTCCAAGCTCGAAAGATAATTTAACATTACTGGCTCAACAACAAAATGAAATTGTCCGCATCGCAGACGCGGCTCAAGCTGCAAAATCTATTCGTAATATCAATACCCTGCATGCAGCAACAAGTATTGGTGTAGTCCTGCAAAGTGACCAACAGCAAACAATTGCACTACTTGCTAAGAAGCCAAGTGTAAAAATCTTAAGTCTGAAAAAAAGCACCAAAACTGATGCAGATCTAGTAACGGCGTCTCAAAACAATACATATGATGAAACACTCCTTAATACGCTGCAGACGCAACTTGTTCAATATCAACAGCAATTGAAAAAAACATATGACGCATCAAGTTCAAAAAAAGAAAAAGATGCGCTTAGTGCAGCCTACAAAAATACCGGACTCTTGCTTACTATACCTACTAAGTGAATGATGGTAGCGCGTGCTCTGCCCCGCGCACTAAATCGTAACTATGGCGTATAAAACCCTGGATTTCTTCCCAGTCAATTTCACCAGACAATATAATTGTATTCCAATGTTTTTTATCTAGCTTATGCCCTTGCATTACTGTCACATATTTTTCACGAAGGACCTTGGAAAGCCGTGGATCGCATTTCAGACTTAAACGAACGGGATCTGATCCTACTGCAATAAGCGCAAACATCTGGGGATCATCTGGTTTTTTTGTATTTGCAACAGAGTACACAGCGGTCTCTTTTCCATATGGATACGCGACGGATGATCCTTTGAATGACAGAAGATACGCATTAACTGCCGAGTAATCCACTATGCAATATCCTTAAAACGCGAGATGTAGTCCTGCAATTCACTGATTGACGCTTGTATATCGTCGAATGCACGATGATTTGAATCTTTCTCAAACACATATTTATACTTGCCCTGCATCAGAATCTTAAAGCTACTTACATCCAGCATGCGATAGTGTAAGCGTGCATCAAGCTTTGGCCAGTGCGACTTAATAAAGGAACGGTCGCTATGTATTGAATTCCCTGCGAGAACAGCTGGCTCTGCTCCAAAATGATCTTTTAAGAGCGTAATGAGCTCTTCTTCTACAGTACTGAGATCGATACCGTTATCTAGATTCTTTAAAAAGCTATCGCGATTTTTAGGATACTGTTGCCACCATTTATTTAACCTCATTCGCTCTTCTACGACTGTTTTTGATTGCTTGATACGAGCTTGATAGCTAGCAAGCGGCGTAAAATCAAAATCCGTAATTTCGGCAGCAATTTCTAAAATAACATCATTGGACGTGTCGAGGCCTGTCATCTCTAGATCTACCCAGAATAATTTTGTGGGGATCATATTTTTATCTTTCATGGTTGCTAGTATACCTGACCGTTCGTCATTTTTCTGTATGTAGACAGGAGAACGCCTTTCCCCAAGCATCAACTTGATCAAATTCTGTACGCAATACACTATTCAGAGTATCGTCTTTACATACTCCATCTTCACTAATAACATCTTGAGCCCTACCAATGGTCAGAGCGGTTTTGACTGTTGCTACACCGAGCGTCCCAAGAATAGTACGCAAATGCTCAATAGCACGTGCTCCACCAATTGGAGACGATGAATAGCCAATGATGCCCGCCGGCTTATCAGCCCACTCAGGATACAGCCAGTCAAGCGCATTTTTAAGAGGAGCCGGAACGCTATGATTATATTCTGGCGATAGGATAAGAAAAGCCTCTGCCTTATTGATTGCGTGCGACCATGCTGCAACTTTTTCATTTGCATATGTTCCATGCATTGCAGCTGGTAGTGTCTCGTCGTGGTACAACGGAAGTTGCATATCTTTTAGGTCTAGAACCGTCACATGCCAACCCTCCATATCCCGTGCAGCACGTTCAACCCACTGCGCCACTCTATCTGCTAGACGATGCTGACGTGTACTACCTACAATTATCGCTATCTGTAACATGTATTATCTCCTTTGAGTTCTAGTATACACGTGTCAGTGTCTTAAAGGTCAGCGAGTTCTTCATAGCCAATACGAGAAGCGACTGCATATCGAAGTGTTTGGGCTTGTAAATCATGAAACTCACGTACTGACTCATCATTGACTGGGGCTAATTCCGTAGGAGTATTCATGCTTGGATCATATATCGTAACTTGATTGCGTAGCGGATTATAGCCTTGGCTGAAATGACTATCAAAGTGACGTGCTATATCGAGGCGTTGCTGTTCGTCTTCAGCATCAATACCGGTGCTTGTAGCGAATCCATGTATGGCAAGCATGACAGTGTCAACAAGCTTACCTCTTCGGAGTTCTGCTAATTCTACACTGAGCTGCGCCTTTTCGTGTGTATCAAATGTCATAAGTGCATCAATTGCTTCGCTTAAGTTCAGTTGCGAGCTAAATATGCGTTCATCTCTAGGTAGAGCAGATTCAAAAAGTGGGTAAGTCTCAGAAGTCATAAATGTAGTGCATACTATACTACAAAACTACTGATTTGCAATACTATTTCTTGGACTTAAAGTCTAGTGCAACCGAGTTAATACAGTAATGCGTTCCACTCGGTGAATCATTAGCATCAAAAACGTGCCCCAAGTGGCTACCGCACTTTGCGCACAAAACTTCTTGCCTTGTCATACCTTGAGACCTATCCTCAACGACTTTTACTGCACCTTTTTTAATGACATCTGAAAAACTAGGCCAACCTATGAGACCAGGCTCAGTAGATTCGTACTTATCGTCGCTCTTAAAAAGTGCTTGTCCGCACGCACCACAGACATAGGTACCATCGTCAGTTTTATCCAATAACTCTCCTGAGAATGGTGCTTCAGTCCCCTTCAATCGAAGAACATTATATTGTGCGGCAGTTAGCCTTTTTTTCCAATCAGCATCATTCATATAGATTTGTTGTCCTAAAAGAATTTAGTATATGCAATATAAGAGATTGCGGAAATTGATGCTGTCAAAAACGTGCCCCATATCAAATCAATCACTACTATTCTTAATGGAAAGCCTTTTATAGTCGCATAGTTTGTTAAATCGTATGTCATATACGTTGCAAATCCAAATAACGCACCTCTTGTAAGTGCTGTCTGCAAAGATCCCCCTTGCAGCGCAGGCTGTAAAACAAAGAAGATAACAAAACCAAGAAACAAAATATAAAATAGTATTGCT
The DNA here is from genome assembly GCA_903946795.1 of uncultured Candidatus Saccharibacteria bacterium. GTDB lineage: Bacteria > Patescibacteriota > Saccharimonadia > Saccharimonadales > AWTP1-31 > CAJAXB01. The sequence continues at coordinate 9,704 of CAJAXB010000069.1, forward strand.
CCAGCCCATTTCACATCTGATGTGAGTAAGCCTTTGAGTTCTTTTGCGTATAAGTTTTTTGCTATCAAACCAAGCCAGATTCCGTCTATAGCGACAAAAGCTGCTAGTGCTATAGCGTACAACGCGACATAATTAATTTTCATGGGTTTCACTCCTTATGCTTATGTAGTTATAGTACATCAGAAATAAGGTTTATCACATTTTTTCAGGAGCATCTATGCCAAGAAGATCAAGCCCCTTCCGAAGAACTTCGGCATAAACAGTGACTAGCTGTGCCCTAAAGCCTTCACGTGGATCGCCTACAACTCTTTGGTGCTCATAAAATCGATTGAACTCTTGGGAGAGTTCATAGAGATAGGTTGCCAGGCTATGCGGAGAAAGGTCGATAGTTGCTCTCGTAATAACGTCTGTGTAATCAAGAAGCTTGTTAATGAGGATGCGCTCACCCTCTGTAATATCTGTAGCTTTTTTTGATGAAGCAGTAGTCTTAGATAGAATACTGCGTGCACGTGCATGAGCGTACTGTAGGTACGGACCACTATTCCCCTCTATAGCCACTGATTCCGCTGGATCATATATTACGTCGCCGCCTATTCTAAACTTTAAAAATCCATATTTAATTGCCGCGAGTATATTTGCGTGCGTATGCGTATGTTCAGTTTGAGAACTTGCTTGCTCTGCAGCCTCAATAATATCTGTAGCGCGTAATATATTTCCCTTGCGGCTACTCATTTTAAGTCCACCAGGAAGCTTAATGATGCCGTGCGTTAAATGTCGAGTTCTCTCTGCAGCTTCAGGATAAAAATGAGAAACGGCCTGCAGCACCACCTTCATATATTCGGCTTGTTCATTGGCAGTGATAATAACGCTTAAATCAAAATTGTATTCATTCCATTTCTGAGATGCTAATCCTAGATCTTTTGTTTCATATGTTGGTATGCCTTGAGAGTTAATAAACACGCGGGTATGCAATCCATGTTCTTCTCCTTTGAATACTACCGCTCCCTCTGAATTTACAAATACACCCTGTTGTGCCCCTTGTTCAACAAGACGGGTGCCTTCCTCAACGACAGTACTTTCAGGAATGTATTTTTCAAATGGCTTAATAGCAAGCTGTTCGTAGAGCCTATCAAAACCGTCATAACTCCAGGCACGACACGTCCAGTAAATTGCTGCGAATGACGTATCATGATCATCCTCGGCATGTAGTGCATAGACGCGAGCATTCGCTGCAATAATTTCAGCTTTTGCAGTCTCATCTTCTTCATACGCATCATTGCCTTCGACATAACGAGCGCTGAGCCAATCTAGCCGCTCTGCCTCAGGTACTTTCTCAAGTTTTTCTGGATACTCACCACCAATGAATTTACAGATTGCCCACATTGTCTTACCTACATGTAGGCCAAGATCTCCACCAAAATTTAAACGATGTACCGATGCACCCGCTTCTTCCAAGAGGCGCGATACAACGTCTCCGACAATTGTTGTGTAAAGGTGTCCTGCATGTAATACCTTAAATGGATTAGGGTCTGAATACTCTGCAAGTACTGTCTTACCCTGAAGGTGCTTGTTTGTTTTTGTTGCAGAGTCAAGCGCAGTAATGAGTTCCGCATCAGCGATAGTGAGATTAATAAAACCAGGTCCTGCAGTAGCAATATCAGCGATTACAGATTCTTCAGATTCTTTAATTGCAGTGCAAATTATATCGGCAACTTCACGAGGATTTTTACCAACACGCTGAGCAATTTGTAAGGCAACATTTGTTGCATAGTCCCCAAATTTTTGATCGGGACGTGTTAAAACAACATCCGCTGATGTATTGAAAAGTTGTTCAATCACTCGTTCAATCTGTTGTTGTGCTGCCTTCATTAGCTCTATTTTACCTGTAAAAAGAAGAACTGACCACTGAGACGTTGCTATTTATGTTTTTTAAACTGTAGGAGAGAAGCAAAACGATACATTATTGCGTACGTGGAGCCAATAAAAACAAAGAACAGCATTGTTGTGAGGAATGACTGACCGTATGCTCCTGGATTAATAAACTGGTCTGTCACATCAAAGAGGATGCCGGCTGGGTTTATTAGTACATCCCATGTGTTCCAGCGCAAATATCGACCAAGATAAATTGCAAAACTACATGCCAAAAAGACAATACCTAAGATAATATGAACATCTCTCGCTTGTAATCGTTTATTCAATTCTTTATGGATCATTGCCAGACTGAGGTAACCTAGTATAAAACCATTAATACTGAATGAAAAAAGTAAGACAGAATCATACAGTAATGACGCATTCATCGTATGCTGCAAATGGATAAAATCGGTCACTAAATAAAAACTATTCGGTAAAAAACCGAGCCATAGCGCTGTCGTAAGCATCGTTTGCCAACGCAGCCATCGCTGAGTATGCAATTGCTGCACGAGAATTCCTGCAAAGAGCAAAGGGAGCCATGCTAAAAATAAATTCCACAAAAGGTACCAATATTCTGTGCTCTGAAAGTAAAAAGCACGAAAAATAAAAAGTGCAACACTGATCAGA